>NZ_JBEAFZ010000065.1:0-1206 GCF_040062415.1 Klebsiella sp. GG_Kp173 | reverse complement strand
GAACGCCTCTGCAAGGTTCTTTGCTGCCGTTAACCCGTCTGGTTTGGGCATGATATTTATGTAGTCACGCTTTATCGTTTTCACGAAGCTCTCTGCTATTCCGTTACTCTCCGGACTCCGCACTGCCGTGTTCTTCGGTTCAAGTCCCAACATCCTGGCGAACTGACGTGTTTCATTCGCCCGGTAGCATGAACCATTATCCGTCAGCCACTCCACTGGAGACGCCGGAAGCTCGCTGCCAAAGCGGCGTTCCACTGCTCCCAGCATGACGTCCTGTACTGTTTCACTGTCGAAGCCACCCGTTGTGACCGCCCAGTGCAGTGCCTCACGGTCACAGCAGTCCAGCGCGAACGTGACCCGCAGTTTTTCTCCGTTATCACAGCGGAACTCAAACCCGTCAGAGCACCATCGCTGATTACTTTCTTTCACAGCCACTCTGCCGGTATGTGCCCGTTTCGATGGCGGTACAGCGGGTTTTCGCTCAAGCAACAGCGCATTCTGGCGCATGATCCGGTAAACACGTTTGGCATTGATCGCAGGCATACCATCAAGTTCTGTTTGTCTGCGAAGCAGCGCCCATACCCGACGATAACCATATGTGGGCAGCTCTCCGATAACATGGTGTATACGGCGAAGCACATCCGTATCATCCGTGTGACGGCTGCGGCGGCCGTCCTTCCAGTCATCGGTTCGTCTGAGAATGACGTGCAACTGCGCACGCGACACCCGGAGACAACGGCTGACGAAGCTTACTCCCCATCCCCGGGCAATAAGGACGCGTGCGCTATCCACTTTTTTGCTCGCCCATATTCAACGGCTTCTTTAAGTAGTTCATTTTCCATCGTTTTTTTGCCGAGCAGGCGCTGGAGTTCTTTAATCTGCTTCATGGCGGCAGCAAGTTCAGAGGCAGGAACGACCTGTTCTCCGGCAGCCACAGCAGTAAGACTTCCCTCCTGGTATTGCTTACGCCAGAGAAATAGCTGGCTGGCTGCCACACCATGTTGCCGGGCAACAAGGGAGACCGTCATTCCCGGTTCAAAGCTCTGCTGAACGATAGCGATCTTTTCCTGTGTAGTACGCCGTCTGCGTTTCTCCGGCCCTAAGACATCAATCATCTGTTCTCCAATGACTAGTCTAAAAACTAGTATTAAGACTATCACTTATTTAAGTGATATTGGTTGTCTGAAGATTCAGGGGGTCAGTCTA
>NZ_JBEAFZ010000064.1:0-1286 GCF_040062415.1 Klebsiella sp. GG_Kp173 | reverse complement strand
ACAACCCGCTACGGGGGAGACTTACCCGAAATCTGATTTATTCAACAAAGCCGTCGCAGCGCACAAAAGCTGTGCAGAATGGGGCTTGTGGAAAGGGATGGAGGGATGTGATAGAATTTTTCTCACCAAAAAATATAGGCAGTTGGCGTCATGCTTACCCAGAAAATTGTTACAGCAGTATCTGATGCGATATACCACCGGCGCTTGCCCCCAGGTACAAAGCTCAATGAGCGTGAAATAGCGGATTTGTTTGAAGTGAGCAGGACTGTTGTTCGCCAAGCATTGATCCGGTTATCACAAGAGCACCTGGTGGAAATCTCACCAAAGCGGTCTTCATCAGTAACATGCCCGAGCTTCGACGATGCTTATCAGCTCTATCAAATGTTGTTGGTGTTAGAGAGTGGGGTGATTGATCAGTTGACGAAAACCATCACCCGAGAGGAACTGGATCTATTGCGCGCCCACACAGTCAAAGAGCGAATTGCGCATGAAAACAACGATGATGATCTCGGCGACGAACTGGGCAGGGGTTTTCACACTCTTCTTATTTCATTCATGAAGAATGAAATGCTTAACAAAATCCACTCACAACTTCGTCGTCAGGAAGCATTGATAAATGCCCTATATCGTTCAGGCTTCGATTACTGCCAACTACGCGATGAGCACGCTAGACTCGTGGACTGTATCGATCGGCGTGATGCTGATTCGGCTAAGGACTTACTTGCTTCTCACTACAATCTTGTAATTAAAGGTTACAAGTTCAATATGTCTGCGCCTCCAGACATTGATCTTAAAATTGCTCTTGGCCTGTGATGCTTGAAGTGAGTGCTTTCCCGCTCTGAAAGCTAGTGCTAGGGAACCAGTGATTAAGTCCTCATTTCCATTGCAACCCGCAATCGTCGCAACGGGGGCCCAATTTAGGCGTTACTATCCTTCGTTTCCGTCGGAAAGCTGCCTTTTCAGGCAGTTCAGACGGATTAACCCCGTGCTCGCAACATCTGATCCACGCGCACGAGGTTTGACAGAGCAAGCAGCATCGCCAGTTTGCCGTCATTTTTCTTCAGACCACGGTAGCGGGCTTTCACAAAGCCGAACTGGCACTTGATGATCCGGAACGGATGCTCGACTTTGGCGCGGAGGCTGGCCTTCAGATACTCGGTGCGGATTTTGACCTTATTGATACGAGGGTGCTTTTTCAGGGACTTCAGCTTCCCGGGTTGTTCTGCGATGTGCCAGTCTGCACACACATCTTTCAACTCGTCCCGCTTTTCGGCGCCTCGGTAACC
>NZ_JBEAFZ010000063.1:0-1376 GCF_040062415.1 Klebsiella sp. GG_Kp173 | reverse complement strand
AGTAATAATGCCGATGTCAGTCTTTACCACCACTTAGTTTGCCGTTTAACCAGATTGGTGTGATTACTGATGCAGTGAAGACCTTCCCGCATCCTGACTCACACAGCGATCGACCTTTTGTGTCCTGCCCTGGACCCGTCGGTTGCCGGAAGCGCCTTCATGCGAGGCATCTCCTCACCGATGCGCGTGACTCAAGAAGGGCCTGACGGCTTGTCTCGTTACTGTCCTGTCCGGGTTATCTGTCTGGAGATTCAACTCTGTTTCCTCACAGGAGCTCTGTCATGGTTGATAAAGTTACCGAAGCTGCCGTTGTGGGTGGCGTGGATACACATAAAGATTTGCACGTTGCCGCTGTCGTAGATCAGAACAATAAAGTCCTTGGGACTCAGTATTTCTCCACAACACGACAAGGTTACCGGCAGATGCTGGCATGGATGACCTCGTTTGGGACATTAAAGCGAATTGGTGTTGAGTGCACAGGTACCTATGGTTCCGGTTTGCTTCGTTATTTTCAGAACGCCGGGTTAGAAGTTCTTGAGGTGACTGCTCCAGACCGGATGGAGCGACGCAAACGGGGTAAAAGTGACACAATTGATGCTGAATGTGCCGCTCATGCAGCATTCTCAGGCATCAGGACAGTTACTCCCAAAACGCGTGATGGCATGATTGAGTCCCTGCGGGTATTAAAAACTTGCCGAAAAACAGCAATATCAGCCCGCAGAGTCGCTCTCCAGATTATCCATTCAAATATTATCTCTGCCCCGGATGAATTACGTGAACAGCTCAGAAATATGACGCGCATGCAGCTCATCAGGACCCTGGGTTCCTGGAGACCTGATGCCAGTGAATACCGCAATGTAACCAACGTTTATCGCATTTCATTAAAGTCCCTTGCCCGACGCTATCTCGAGTTACATGACGAAATCGCTGATCTGGATGTCATGATTGCGGCAATTGTCGACGAGTTGGCACCTGAGCTGATTAAACGTAATGCTATCGGATACGAAAGCGCTTCACAGTTGCTGATCACTGCCGGAGACAATCCTCAACGGTTAAGATCAGAATCAGGATTTGCGGCACTGTGTGGTGTCAGCCCGGTCCCCGTTTCTTCTGGAAAAACGAACCGTTACCGACTTAATCGTGGTGGAGATCGTGCTGCAAATAGTGCACTTCACATCATCGCCATCGGACGCTTACGAACTGACGCAAAAACAAAGGAATATGTCGCCAGGCGTGTAGCCGAAGGACATACAAAAATGGAAGCGATACGCTGTCTAAAGCGATATATCTCCCGCGAAGTTTACACGTTACTGCGCAATCAAAACAGGCGGATCAACAGTATCCCGATAACAGCTTGACTCTTAGAAGGGCGTCCA
>NZ_JBEAFZ010000062.1:0-1693 GCF_040062415.1 Klebsiella sp. GG_Kp173 | reverse complement strand
TTTTGAACTTTTGCTTTGCCACGGAACGGTCTGCGTTGTCGGGAAGATGCGTGATATGATCCTTCAACTCAGCAAAAGTTCGATTTATTCAACAAAGCCACCTGGAGATGAAAACAGGAGTTTTAACATGTATTTAAGAGTGTTGTCAGCGCCCATACTCACCCTTTTTCTACTTATAACTGCCTGTTCAAACCATACTCAAAAAACAAACGTCAGGGTTATGCCCGACAGCGATAAATCTGCGGAAGTTGATGATCTTTTAGGTGGCCTACGATCTCCAACAGTTCCCCCGGAGCATTCAAAAATACTCGGATATGCGACACAAATAAGGAATGCCATTGTTGCCGAAATGTATGAACCCGATGCGCATAAAGGAAAAACCTGCTCTATCCGTATCTCTCTTCAGCCTGATGGTTCAGTGAACAGTGCGACAGCAAAAGAGGGTGATGCAAAATTGTGTAAAGCAGCCATTTCAGCGATTACACGAGCAAAAATACCCGCCGCACCAGATGACGAAACATATCAGAGGGTCAAAAATGCCGATCTTGATTTCAGACTATAGAAATGAAGTTTGAGATGGCTTTTGCTGAAAAGACCTTGGGGGCCACATTCCGTGTTTTCACCTTAATGGTGGGATTGTTGAGGATACACTTTAATGTTGCTTCCAGTCTTGCTGTTATGTTTCAACCTGTTGATATTTAACATAAAACTCATTTTCGGCACTTTGAGGTGCATAGCATTTGCTATACGTTCGTGTTGTGTTATGCTTGTATAGCAATCGCTATACAAAAGAGGTGTGTATGAAATCAGATGTTCAACTCAACCTAAGAGCTAAAGAGTCTCAGAGGGCACTCATCGATGCCGCTGCAGAAATCCTTCATAAATCGCGAACCGACTTCATTCTTGAGATGGCCTGCAAGGCTGCGGAGAACGTGATCCTTGATCGCCGTGTTTTCAATTTTAACGACGAACAGTATGCAGAGTTCATCGATATGCTCGATGCACCAGTCGAGGATGAGCCCGCCATTAATAAACTACTGGCAAGGAAACCTCAGTGGGATGTATAACAGCGCCCGAGCCGTTATCCAGCGCTCATCAGCTGGCCGAGTTCGTCAGTGGAGAAACGGTACTCGATGAATGGCTAAAACAGAGAGGTTTAAAAAATCAGGCTCTTGGCGCTGCCCGAACGTTCGTTGTTTGCAAGACGGGTACGAAGCAAGTAGCTGGTTTTTACTCTCTGGCCACCGGTAGCGTTAACCATACGGAAGCGACAGGTAGTCTTCGGCGTAACATGCCAGATCCTATACCGGTGATTATACTCGCTCGCCTGGCGGTAGATATCTCATTGCACGGAAAAGGGGTTGGCGCCGATTTACTTCACGATGCGGTTCTACGCTGTTATCGCGTAGCTGAGAATATTGGCGTTCGTGCGATAATGGTTCACGCGCTTACTGAAGAAGCCAAAGGCTTCTATGTTCACCATGGATTTAAGGCATCACAAACTCATGAGCGGACTCTGTTCCTTAAACTTCCATGACTGGTTACTGGAGTGGGGAAGTGACTGACACCGACGTAACATATTGATTATCATATCATTTATTTCAACATTTAACATAATCATGATTATACGCATTGATGTTGTAATGGCTCAATAGTAATGTCCGCCTGTGGCTCAATTCAGATGTCCGCGCTA
>NZ_JBEAFZ010000061.1:0-2002 GCF_040062415.1 Klebsiella sp. GG_Kp173 | reverse complement strand
GAGATCTCCGTAGCGCAACTCGCTCGTGAGCATGGGATCAACGATAATTTGCTGTTCAAGTGGCGCCAGTACTGGCGCGAAGGAAAACTACGTCCTCCTTCAACAACAGAAAACAACGTGCCTGAGCTGCTCCCGATAACACTTGATGCCGAAGATGTTGTTCCTGCAACCTCCCCCCGGTCACAACCTGTAGCTGCTGCGGCACCTGAATCACTCAATATCAGCTGTGAAGTGACGTTCCGGCACGGATCACTCCGTCTGAATGGTGCCATCAGCGAAAATATCCTGAACCTGCTGATACGGGAGCTCAAACGTTGATCCCATTACCATCAGGGACAAAGATCTGGCTGGTCGCTGGCATCACCGATATGAGAAACGGCTTCAACGGCCTGGCGGCAAAGGTGCAGACGACGCTGAAAGACGATCCGATGTCAGGTCACGTTTTTATCTTCCGTGGGCGTAATGGCAGTCAGGTAAAGCTCCTCTGGTCTACCGGCGATGGACTGTGTCTGCTGACCAAACGGCTGGAGCGCGGCCGCTTCGCCTGGCCGTCAGCCCGGGATGGCAAAGTGTTCCTCACACCGGCACAGCTGGCGATGCTCCTTGAAGGTATCGACTGGCGGCAGCCTAAAAGACTGCTTACGTCACTGACTATGTTGTAGGCCTCTTTATCCTGGTCGACGCTGAATGAGCCTGGTAATATACCCGGTATGAACAGCTTACTTCCTGACGATATCGATGAACTGAAACGTCTCCTTGCCGAACAGGAGGCGCTGAACCGTGCCCTTCTGGAAAAGCTGAACGAGCGTGAACGCGAAATAGATCACCTGCAGGCGCAACTGGATAAGCTGCGCCGGATGAACTTCGGCAGCCGCTCCGAAAAAGTCTCCCGCCGTATCGCGAAGATGGAAGCCGACCTTAAGCAGTTGCAGAAAGAAAGCGATACCCTTACCGGCCGGGTGGATGACCCGGCCGTGCAGCGCCCGCTGCGGCAGACCCGTACCCGCAAACCGTTCCCTGAATCACTTCCCCGTGACGAAAAACGGCTGCTGCCGGCAGCGTCATGCTGCCCGGAATGTGGTGGTGCGCTGAGTTACCTGGGTGAAGATGCCGCCGAACAGCTGGAGCTGATGCGCAGCGCCTTCCGGGTTATCCGGACAGTACGTGAAAAGCATGCCTGTACTCAGTGCGATGCCATCGTGCAGGCCCCCGCGCCTTCACGGCCCATCGAGCGGGGTATCGCAGGACCGGGGCTGCTGGCCCGCGTGCTGAGTTCAAAGTATGCAGAGCACACCCCGCTGTACCGCCAGTCTGAAATATACGGCCGCCAGGGTGTGGAGCTGAGCCGCTCACTGCTGTCGGGCTGGGTGGATGCGTGTTGCCGGCTACTGTCACCGCTGGAAGGGGCGCTTCAGGACTATGTGCTGACTGACGGTAAGCTCCATGCTGATGACACGCCTGTCCCGGTGCTGTTGCCAGGTAATAAGAAAACGAAGACCGGGCGGTTGTGGACGTACGTTCGTGACGACCGTAACGCCGGGTCAGAGCTGGCGCCGGCAGTGTGGTTCGCTTACAGCCCGGACAGAAAAGGTATCCACCCGCAGACCCATCTTGCGGGGTTCAGCGGAGTGCTGCAGGCGGATGCGTACGCCGGGTTCAACGAACTGTACCGCAATGGACAGATAACGGAAGCTGCCTGCTGGGCTCATGCCCGCCGCAAGATCCACGATGTGCACGTTCGCACCCCGTCAGCGCTGACGGAGGAAGCCCTGAAACGGATCGGTGAGTTATATGCCATCGAGGCGGAAATAAGGGGGATGCCGGCGAAGCGACGCCTTGCAGAACGTCAGCAAAAAGCTAAACCGCGGCTGAAATCCCTGGAAAGCTGGCTGCGTGAAAAGGTGAAAACGCTGTCGCGACACTCAGAACTGGCGAAAGCGTTCACGTACGTACTGAACCAGTGGCCGGCGCTGGCTTACTATACTGACGACGGCTGGGCCGA
>NZ_JBEAFZ010000060.1:0-2026 GCF_040062415.1 Klebsiella sp. GG_Kp173 | reverse complement strand
TACCCCTCGATAAACGACGCCTCGTCATCGAACAGGAAGCAGCGGTCGAAGTCGCCGTCAAAGGCGATACCCATGTCCGCCTGATGCGCACGCACCGCGTCGGCGGTGTCCTGGCGGCACTCCGGCAGCAGCGGGTTCGGGATACCGTTCGGGAAATGGCCGTCCGGCTGGTGATGCACCTTGATAAAGGTCACCGGCGCCCCGGCCGCCGCGAAGCGTTTCTCCACCTCATCAATCACGTGCCCCGCCGCCCCGTTGCCGGAGTTCACCACCAGCTTCAGCGGACGGGTGAAGTTCGCCAGGTCCACGTAGCCCATCAGGTGGTCGACGTACTCCTTCAGCACCGATATCTGGCGCAGGGTCCCGCGACGCGCCGGGTCCACCGGCGGGAACTGGTTTTCCTCCGCCAGGCGCTGGATATCCCGCAGGCCGGTGTCGCCGCTGATGGGCTTCGCGTTCTCGCGCACCAGCTTCATGCCGTTGTAGTTCATCGGGTTATGGCTGGCCGTCACCTCGATGCCGCCGTCCACCCCGAGGTGGAAGGTGGCGAAGTAAATCTCTTCCGTGCCGCTCAGGCCGATATCCAGCACGTCGGTGCCGGCGTCCATCAGCCCGCGGGCCAGCGCCAGCTTCAGCGACTCGCTGGTGAGGCGTACATCGCCCCCCACCACTATCTTCCCGGGTTTCAGAAATTCGCCGTAGGCGCGGCCGATACGGTAGGCGATGTCCTCGTTCAGCTCCTCGCCCAGTTCACCACGGATGTCATAAGCCTTAAAGCATGTTAACTGTGTCATTCTGCGTTTTGTCCCGAAAAAAATTAGCAACGACCATACTGGTCTTTAATACG
Source organism: Klebsiella sp. GG_Kp173 (assembly GCF_040062415.1). Classification (NCBI taxonomy): domain Bacteria; kingdom Pseudomonadati; phylum Pseudomonadota; class Gammaproteobacteria; order Enterobacterales; family Enterobacteriaceae; genus Klebsiella; species Klebsiella sp. GG_Kp173. The sequence continues at coordinate 1,179 of NZ_JBEAFZ010000060.1, read as the reverse complement.
AATAATGTCGTCCTCGCCGAGGTACGACCCCGACTGGATCTCCAGCACTTCCAGCGGAATGCGGCCCGGGTTTTCCAGGCTGTGCTCGGCGCCAATCGGAATAAAGGTGGACTGGTTCTCGGTCAGCAGGAACTGCTTGCCGTTGACCGTCACCTGACCGGTGCCGGCGAGAATGACCCAGTGCTCGGCGCGGTGGTGGTGCATCTGCATCGAGAAGGCGCCGCCCGGTTTCACGGTGATACGGTTGACGTTGAAGCGCGGGGTCTGAACCACCACGTCGCAGCGGCCCCAGGGACGGTAAATCTCGCGGTGGCGCTTGTACTCGCTGCGCTGGTTCTGCCTGAGGAACTCGACCGCCTTCTTCACGTCCTGGGAACGCTCGCGGTTCATCACCAGCACGGCGTCCTTGGTGCTGACAATCACCAGGTTCTCCACGCCGATGGCCGCCACCAGCTTCTCGTCGCTGTTGATGTAGCAGTTTTCGCTGTTGTGCACCCACGCGTCACCGCTGAGGACGTTACCCTGCTCATCTTTCGGGCTGACCTCCCACAGGGCGGACCAGGAGCCGACGTCGCTCCAGTCGGCATCGAGACCGACCACCACCGCGTCGGCGGTTTTCTCCATCACCGCGTAGTCCACGGACTCGTCCGGGCACTCGCAGAAAATGTCATGCGGGATGCTGATGAAGTCGCTGCCGTTATCGGCGGCGTTCACCGCGGCCTGGCAGGCTTCGAGGATATCCGGGCGGAATTTGGCCAGCTCGGAGAGGTATTTTTTGGCGCGGAACATAAACATGCCGCTGTTCCAGTAGTACTCCCCGGAGGCGAGGTAGGCCTCAGCGCGCTCGCGGTCCGGCTTCTCCACGAAACGGGCCACCTGGTACGGGGTGTGGGCGCTGTCGGTGAGGGCCACGCCGCGCTGGATGTAGCCGTAGCCGGTTTCCGGGGCGTTCGGCACGATACCGAAGGTGACCAGATGGCCTTCATCGGCATACTGCTCGGCGACGCGGATGGCGTCGTGGAAGACCGGCTGGTTATTGATGATATGGTCGGCGGCGAGGACCAGCATCAGCGGGTCATCGCCGTGACGGGTGGCCTGAAGGGCCGCCAGGGCGATGGCCGGGGCGGTGTTGCGTCCGACCGGCTCGAGAATAATGTTGTTGGACAGCTTGTTGAGCTG
>NZ_JBEAFZ010000059.1:0-2183 GCF_040062415.1 Klebsiella sp. GG_Kp173 | reverse complement strand
CTTCACCTACACACCAGCGTGCCTTCTCCCGAAGTTACGGCACCATTTTGCCTAGTTCCTTCACCCGAGTTCTCTCAAGCGCCTTGGTATTCTCTACCTGACCACCTGTGTCGGTTTGGGGTACGATTTGATGTTACCTGATGCTTAGAGGCTTTTCCTGGAAGCAGGGCATTTGTTACTTCAGCACCGTAGTGCCTCGTCATCACACCTCAGCCTTGATTATCCGGATTTGCCTGGATAATCAGCCTACATGCTTAAACCGGGACAACCGTCGCCCGGCTAACATAGCCTTCTCCGTCCCCCCTTCGCAGTAACACCAAGTACAGGAATATTAACCTGTTTCCCATCGACTACGCCTTTCGGCCTCGCCTTAGGGGTCGACTCACCCTGCCCCGATTAACGTTGGACAGGAACCCTTGGTCTTCCGGCGAGCGGGCTTTTCACCCGCTTTATCGTTACTTATGTCAGCATTCGCACTTCTGATACCTCCAGCAACCCTCACAGGTCACCTTCGCAGGCTTACAGAACGCTCCCCTACCCAACAACACATAGTGTCGCTGCCGCAGCTTCGGTGCATGGTTTAGCCCCGTTACATCTTCCGCGCAGGCCGACTCGACCAGTGAGCTATTACGCTTTCTTTAAATGATGGCTGCTTCTAAGCCAACATCCTGGCTGTCTGTGCCTTCCCACATCGTTTCCCACTTAACCATGACTTTGGGACCTTAGCTGGCGGTCTGGGTTGTTTCCCTCTTCACGACGGACGTTAGCACCCGCCGTGTGTCTCCCGTGATAACATTCTTCGGTATTCGTAGTTTGCATCGGGTTGGTAAGTCGGGATGACCCCCTAGCCGAAACAGTGCTCTACCCCCGAAGATGAGTTCACGAGGCGCTACCTAAATAGCTTTCGGGGAGAACCAGCTATCTCCCGGTTTGATTGGCCTTTCACCCCCAGCCACAAGTCATCCGCTAATTTTTCAACATTAGTCGGTTCGGTCCTCCAGTTAGTGTTACCCAACCTTCAACCTGCCCATGGCTAGATCACCGGGTTTCGGGTCTATACCCTGCAACTTAACGCCCAGTTAAGACTCGGTTTCCCTGCGGCTCCCCTATACGGTTAACCTTGCTACAGAATATAAGTCGCTGACCCATTATACAAAAGGTACGCAGTCACACCCGAAGGTGCTCCCACTGCTTGTACGTACACGGTTTCAGGTTCTTTTTCACTCCCCTCGCCGGGGTTCTTTTCGCCTTTCCCTCACGGTACTGGTTCACTATCGGTCAGTCAGGAGTATTTAGCCTTGGAGGATGGTCCCCCCATATTCAGACAGGATACCACGTGTCCCGCCCTACTCTTCGAGTTCACAGCCTGTGCATTTTGGTGTACGGGACTATCACCCTGTACCGTCGGACTTTCCAGACCGTTCCACTAACACACAAGCTGATTCAGACTCTGGGCTGCTCCCCGTTCGCTCGCCGCTACTGGGGGAATCTCGGTTGATTTCTTTTCCTCGGGGTACTTAGATGTTTCAGTTCCCCCGGTTCGCCTCGTTAACCTATGTATTCAGTTAACGATAGTGTGACGAATCACACTGGGTTTCCCCATTCGGACATCGCCGGTTATAACGGTTCATATCACCTTACCGACGCTTTTCGCAGATTAGCACGTCCTTCATCGCCTCTGACTGCCAGGGCATCCACCGTGTACGCTTAGTCGCTTAACCTCACAACCCGAAGATGTTTCACTTCGTGTCGCGAAAATTTGAGAGACTCGAACACACATAACATGTGTGTCGTTTCAATTTTCAGCTTGATCCAGATTTTTAAAGAGCAAAACTTCGCAGTGCACCTTTTCAGGTTCACTCTGAAGTTTTCTTGTGTTCGCAGTAAAGATGGTGGAGCTATGCGGGATCGAACCGCAGACCTCCTGCGTGCAAAGCAGGCGCTCTCCCAGCTGAGCTATAGCCCCATCGTTTGCAACCTCTTCAAATTTGCTTCGCAAATTTGGTAGGCCTGAGTGGACTTGAACCACCGACCTCACCCTTATCAGGGGTGCGCTCTAACCACCTGAGCTACAAGCCTGTAGAGGTTTTTACTGCTGTTTTTCATCAGACAATCTGTGTGAGCACTACAAAGGCAGGTTCTTTAAGGTAAGGAGGTGATCCAACCGCAGGTTCCCCTACGGT
>NZ_JBEAFZ010000058.1:0-2279 GCF_040062415.1 Klebsiella sp. GG_Kp173 | reverse complement strand
TGTCAAGGCTCAATTGAAATGTCCGTTATCCAGCTCAATTAAAATGACCACTTTGATCTCTCATTCTCTTTACTGATAGACTTTCCTCCGACTGAAACAACAGGATGATTGAGCCCATGCTTCGATACGAGTTAACGCCGAACAATGCAGGTTTTATACTGTGGGGAGATTCAGAAGCCCTGAATGAATTACATGAACTCATTCATTACATCGTGGATGAAAGCCCACTGATTAAAGTTAAAGACGGATTTATGTTATCCCTTGCCTATGATATTCGTAAAGCACGGGAAGGTAATCGTCGTGTTGAGCAACATCAGTATGATCAACATGATACATATAAGCTTTATGGTGTTGAGCTTTTATGGCCTCTGGTCCTGGTACAGTCCTCAATACTCAGAAACTCAATGGGTTATATTCAGACAGACAAAAACCAGTTGTCTGTCATGTATGCCTTTGAATACCTGATAGAATCAGCATTAACAGAGTCTGAGAGAACAACGTCGAATGATATTATGCTAACAGTAAAATATGCATCAGACTCTGATTTTAATTTCATAGAGGATAATATTGACAGCAGGTGCTGCTATTTTATCAGCTTATCTCCGGAGCAAAGAAAAAAGCAGTTAATCAGTATTGTTCGTTCTTTTCATTCATTATGGGGTAAGTATGCCCGTGAAAAGCAGGACATAAAGATGCTGAACGAAATGAATAATACATCATGGGTCTGGCCGGACAATATCAACTGGTGAGCAACCACTGTCCGGCCAGTGAGTACCATCAGCGGGCTCTTTTACCAAAAATGTCCTCTGAACGTGACTGAAGCTGTTTGAGTGCTTCGAGCATGTCATCATTATCCAGTGAGCGCTGGGATTTCTTCCCTTCCTGCTTTGGCCGTCGTCGGGAAGGGCCATCTCCAGCGGGAATTGACTGAGAGCGCGTGTTATCCCGCTTGCTCTGCACCAGACTGATAAACTCCAGGGTTCGGCCAAGACGCTTGTTATCGACAATCGCGCCCTGGTCGATTTCTGACAGTCGGTCGTAGGTAGAGTAGGGAAGTAGCGTACCGTTCAGGCGCAGCTCTTTTCTGCCATCAGGATAGTGATACACATCGATATATTTACCTATTGCACGGCGACTCAGTTCGCTGTCTTCAATCAGGTACAACATTTTATCATATTGTATCGTCAACGATTTTGAGACTTTACGTTTTTCACGAACAGTGAAAATAAGCCCCAGGTCCTCATCATGTTCTACAGCACGGTGTACGTCAAAATCATGTCGCGGTACTTTGCCAAAACGGCGGTTATAGTCAGCCATATAGGCCTCAGCGAAGTCATTTGCAGCCTCCATTGAACAAATGCCCTGTAACCGCAGCTCTTTGACCAGACGATCCTGTAAAGTGAGGTGAGCTCGTTCTACACGCCCTTTGGCGGGACTGGTTTCTGCACAGATAGTCTGGATGTTCAGTTCATGCATGGCTCGCCCAAACTGAGTATGCCCGTCTCCGCCTGTGGCGTGTTTATTGTTAACACGAAAAACACCGGCTTTATCGCTGTACAGTGCCAGCGGTTTACCATGCTTATCGATATAGCGCCGCGTGGCTTCGAAGTAAGAAAACGTGGACTCCGATTTAACAAACAACAGTTCCATCAGTTTGCTGGTTGCATCATCAACATAGACCAGCGCGGTGCAGGCCGGGCCACGGCCTTCAAACCAGTCGTGATCACAGCCATCTATTTGTATCAGCTCACCAGTACACGGACGCCGGTACCGTGGTTGAGGGATCCTTGCGGCACGTTGTTTACGGGGAACCCATAAGCCAGCCCGCACCATGATGCGCCGGACAGTTTCTTTGCCAAGAAACAGTCCGTGGAGTTCTTCGAGCTTTTCACGCGCCAGAGTCGGACCGAAATCAGCATAACGCGTCTTGATCAGTTCCAGAGCCTGATCTGCGAGCCCGGGTGGCAACTGGCGGTTACCACGCATGCCACATCGTCTGCTGGCCATACCAAGCGGTCCGCCTTCACGGTAACGGGCAAGAAGTCTGCGGCATTGCCTGTCGCTGATACCGAGGTGCTCGGCCGCACGGCGCGTTGTGATGCGACGTTCAATGACGTCCTGTATAATCTTGATCCGGTTGATCTCTTTCAAAGTAAACACTCCTGAGCTTTCTGCGCTCATGATATGCCTCCCGGTAGTTTAAACGGACCAGTGAAGCTTACCATAGCGCGGACATCTGAATTGAGCCACAGGCGGACATTACTATTGAGCCATTACAA
>NZ_JBEAFZ010000057.1:0-2440 GCF_040062415.1 Klebsiella sp. GG_Kp173 | reverse complement strand
GTAAGCGTACAGCGAGAACCGTATTGACGGGGATGTGTTATTCAGTTGGCAGTGTGATGCGCCAGGGTAGCAGCTCGCTGACCCGGTTGACCGGCCAGTCAGCTATGACGTCAAGGACATGGCGAAGGTAGCTTTCTGGATCCACGCCGTTCAGTTTGCACGTCCCGATCAGACTGTACAGCAACGCTCCCCGCTCACCACCGTGGTCTGAGCCGAAGAACAACCAGTTTTTACGACCCAGACTGACCATCCGCAGCGCATTTTCAGCGATGTTATTATCGGCTTCGGCCCAGCCGTTTTCTGCATAGTACGTCAGGGCCGGCCACTGGTTCAGGGTGTACGTGAACGCCTTTGCCAGCTCCGAGTGTCGCGACAGCGTTTTCATTTTTTCACGCAACCAGCTTTCCAGGGTACTAAGCAGCGGTTTCGTTTTCCGCTGACGTTCAGCAAGCCGTTGTTCCGCCAGCATTCCTCTTATTTCCGCCTCCACGGCATACAGTTCGCCGATACACTTCAGGGCTTCCTCCGTCAGGGCTGACGGCGTGCGAACGTGCACATCGTGGATTTTACGGCGGGCGTGAGCCCAGCAGGCGGCTTCCGTTATCCGGCCATCGCGGTACAGCTCGTTGAACCCGGCGTACGCATCCGCCTGTAGCACACCGCTGAACCCCGCAAGATGGGTCTGCGGATGGATGCCTTTTCTGTCGGGGCTGTAGGCGAACCACACCGCCGGTGCCAGCGCTGACCCGGCGTTGCGGTCATCACGAACATACGTCCACAACCGCCCGGTCTTCGTCTTCTTATTGCCCGGCAACAGCACCTGGACCGGGGTATCATCGGCATGGAGTTTACCGTCAGTCAGGACATAGTCCTGAAGCGCCTCCTCCAGCGGGGACAGCAGCCGGCAGCATGCATCCACCCAGCCCGACAGCAGTGAACGGCTCAGTTCCACGCCCTGGCGACCGTATATTTCAGACTGACGATACAGCGGTGTGTGCTCTGCATACTTTGAGGTCAGCACGCGGGCCATCAGCCCCGGTCCGGCGATACCCCGCTCAATGGGGCGCGAAGGCGCGGGGGCCTGCACGATGGCATCACATTTTGTGCAGGCATGTTTTTCCCGTACGGTCCGGATCACCCGGAAGGCGCTGCGCATCAGCTCCAGCTGTTCAGCGGCATCCTCACCCAGGTAACTCAGCGCACCACCACACTCCGGGCAGCAGGAACCCGCTGGCCGCAGGCGTTTTTCATCGCGGGGGAGTGATTCGGGGAACGGTTTGCGGGTGCGGGTCTGACGCAGAGTGCGCTGTACTGCCGGGTCATCCACCCGACCGGTCAGCGTATCGCTCTCTTTCTGAAGCCGGTTCAGATCGGCTTCCATTTGTGCGATACGGCGGGAGACTTTTTCAGAACGGCTGCCGAAGTTCATCCGGCGAAGTTTATCCAGCTGCGCCTGCAGATGGTCTATTTCGCGCTCCCGGTCTGCCAGCTTTTCCAGCAGGGCACGGTTCAGCGCTTCCTGTTCGGCAAGGCGCTGTTTCAGCAGAAGGATGTCGTCAGAAGAGATGTCATTCATAAGCCAGCATTTTACCAGGCTTATTCTGCGACAACCAGGATAAAGAAGCCTACAGCATGGTCAGGGAGGTCAGCAACCGCTTCGGCTGTCGCCAGTCGATGCCTTCCAGCAGCATTGCCAGCTGCGCCGGGGTCAGGAACACTTTGCCATCGCGAGCTGACGGCCAGGCGAAGCGCCCGCGCTCCAGCCGTTTGGTCAGCAGGCACAGCCCGTCGCCGGTGGACCACAGAAGTTTAACCTGACTGCCGCTGCGGCCCCGGAAGATGAAGACATGGCCGGACATCGGTTCGTCTTTCAGCGCCGTCTGCACTTTTGCAGCCAGCCCGTTGAAGCCGTTTCTCATATCGGTAATACCGGCAACCAGCCAGATTTTGGTGCCTGTTGGTAGCGGGATCATCGCTTCAGTTCCTGTATCAGCAGAGTCAGAAGCTTTTCGCTGACAGTGCCGTTGAGGCGGAGTGTCCCGTGCCGGAACGTTACCTCACAGCTGATGCTGAGCTCTGAGTCCTCAGCGGGCGGTTCTGGTTGTACGGCGGTGGCATCGAGAGTCACAGGAAGTAACTGAGGACTCTCAGAGGAAGGTAATAGCAGCTTTCCCTCGCGCCACTGCTGGCGCCATTTAAAGAGCAGATTGGCATTAATGCCATTTTCAAGCGCCAGTTTTGAGATGGATATCCCGGGTTCGCAGGAGGCAGCAACGAGTTGCTGTTTAAACTCAGGAGAATAATTAGGGCAGCCTTTACGCCTGCCGGGAGTCATATTTTTCTGCATATCTGACACTTTGGTTCCCACTACTTATTTGGTGGACACCACTTTGTCGGATGCTTCAGATTATGACCAGACGGTTCACGCTGTACGCTTACG
>NZ_JBEAFZ010000087.1:0-231229 GCF_040062415.1 Klebsiella sp. GG_Kp173 | reverse complement strand
GGCGGGGCCCGCCCACGACGGTCAGCGCGAAGGGCTTCACCAGATGCTGGGTCAGCTAAGCTGGCTTTCCGAACAGGCGGGCAGCGAACGTCGGGTGCTGGCCCTGGATGAGGAGCAGGAGCTGGTGGTGGATCAAACCACCGAGCAGGTGCGCCTCCTCATGCGCGTCAAGCAGGTGCTCAAAGAGCGGGCGCTGATGCTCTATGCGCAGCCGATTCAGAACAGGGAAGGGGAGGGATATCATGAGATCCTCACCCGCATGCGCTGTGGCGATAGCGTCATTATGCCCGATCAGTTTATCCCGTTGATTGTGCAGTTTAACCTCAGCCAACGTTTCGACATGCTGGTGCTTGAGACCTTGTTCAGCGTGCTTCATCAGCACCCTGGCCAGCGATTCTCGGTCAATCTGCTGCCTGCAACTCTAATGCAAAAGGACAGCGCCGCGCAGATTATCGCGCTGTTTCAACGCTATGCGGTCTCACCAGGCCTTATCACTATTGAAGTCACTGAAGAGCAGGCCTTCTCCAATGCCGACATCAGCCAGCAAAATCTTGAAGCGCTGCGCGCGTTTGGCTGCGCCATCGCCATTGATGACTTTGGCACCGGGTATGCGAACTATGAACGGCTGAAGCATCTGCAGGCCGATATCATCAAGATTGACGGCTGCTTCGTTCGCGACATCCTCACTGACCCGCTGGACGCCATTATGGTGAAATCGATTGTCGAGATGGCGCGGGCGAAACAGATGAGCGTGGTGGCGGAATATGTCGAAAGCGAACCGCAAAAAGCGCGCTTGCTGGAGCTGGGGGTGAATTATCTGCAGGGCTACCTGGTGGGCAAGCCCCGGCCGCTGGGCGAATGACGGGTAAAAAAAAGCCGGGCATTGCCCGGCTCAGAGGACTGGCGCCTGTTACAGAACCAGAGCCGCAATTGAAGCAGACAGTACGCTGACCAGCGTGGAGCCGTAAACCAGCTTCAGACCGAAGCGTGAAACCACGTTGCCCTGTTCTTCGTTCAGACCCTTAATCGCCCCGGCGATGATGCCGATAGACGAGAAGTTGGCGAAGGAGACCAGGAAGATAGAGATAATGCCTTCCGCACGCGGGGAGAGCGTCGAGGCGATTTTCTGCAGATCCATCATGGCGACGAATTCATTGGAGACCAGCTTGGTGGCCATAATACTACCCACCTGCAGCGCTTCGCTTGCCGGTACACCCATCACCCAGGCGACCGGGTAGAAGATGTAGCCAAGGATCCCCTGGAAGGAGATGCTGTAGCCGAACCAGCCGGTCACGGTGGCGAACAGGGCGTTCAGCGCGGAGATCAGCGCGATGAAGCCGATCAGCATCGCCGCCACGATAATCGCGACTTTAAAGCCCGCCAGAATGTATTCGCCCAGCATCTCGAAGAAGCTTTGACCTTCGTGCAGATTCGACATCTGCAGATTTTCTTCACTCTCTTCCACGCGGTACGGGTTAATCAACGACAGCACGATAAAGGTGCTGAACATGTTGAGCACCAGCGCCGCGACGACGTACTTCGGCTGCAGCATGGTCATATACGCGCCGACGATGGACATCGATACGGTGGACATCGCGGTCGCTGCCATGGTGTACATACGGTTGCGCGACATTTTGCCGAGAATATCTTTATAGGCAATAAAGTTTTCCGACTGGCCGAGGATCAGCGAGCTGACGGCGTTGAAGGACTCCAGTTTGCCCATGCCGTTGATTTTCGACAGCACGGTACCGATGGCGCGGATAACAATCGGCAGGATGCGAATATGCTGCAAAATACCGATCAAAGCGGAAATGAAGACGATAGGGCACAGAACCTTAAGGAAGAAGAAGGCCAGACCTTTGTCGTTCATACTGCCGAACACGAAGTTTGTCCCTTCGTTGGCAAAGCCGAGAAGTTTTTCAAACATCTCGGAGAAGCCTTTCACAAAACCCAGACCAATATCGGAGTTCAGGAAGAACCAGGCCAGCAGGACTTCAATGACAAGCAGTTGAACAACATAACGAATACGGATCTTTTTACGGTCATGACTGACCAACAGGGCCAGTATAGCCACCACAACGATCGCGAGGACAAAATGCAAGACGCGGTCCATAGTTGCTCCAAATATGAGGCAGGTTAAATTTCCGTGCACATTCTATGCAACGGCTTTAAAGAAAACGAGATCAATTGCACACTATTGCAAGGAACTGTGACCAATGGCAAAAATAGTGATCAAACATCCACTTTTGTTATGTTACGTAAAGGTTTTAAAAGTTGCATTCTTGTACTACTCTTAATATTTGGCGCGATCGGGTTTTCTGACGCCCTTTTCCATATCCGGCCAGCAATTGTTCCCTCCTATCACAGCAATTATTATCTCCATTCTAAATGAACTTGATAATCATTCGCATTTTGATAGCATGAAACATAGCAAAGGCTATATTTCCAGAGGCAGAAGATGACTAGCAGTCGCGTTGAGAATAGCAGTAGTCGCGCCGCGCGCAAGGTGAAGCTCGCCTTAATGGGGCCCGCTTTCGTCGCTGCCATTGGCTATATCGATCCGGGTAATTTCGCCACGAATATTCAGGCTGGCGCCAGCTTTGGCTATCAGCTGCTGTGGGTCGTAGTATGGGCCAACCTGATGGCGATGCTGATCCAGGTGCTCTCTGCCAAACTGGGCATTGCCACCGGTAAAAACCTGGCCGAGCAGATCCGCGACCATTACCCGCGCCCGGTCGTGTGGTTTTACTGGGTACAGGCGGAAATCATCGCCATGGCCACCGATCTGGCCGAATTTATCGGCGCTGCGATTGGCTTTAAGCTGGTGCTGGGCGTATCGCTTCTGCAAGGGGCGGTGCTGACCGGGGTGGCGACCTTCCTGATCCTGATGCTGCAGCGGCGCGGGCAAAAACCGCTGGAGAAGGTGATTGGTGGCTTGCTGCTGTTTGTTGCCGTCGCCTATGTCGTTGAATTGATCTTTTCCCAGCCCGCGCTGGCTCCCCTGACCAAAGGGCTGGCGATCCCTACGCTGCCCAACGGCGAGGCGGTATTCTTAGCCGCCGGGGTGCTGGGGGCCACTATTATGCCGCACGTGATCTACTTACACTCCTCGCTTACCCAGCATCTGCACGGCGGGACGCGAAAAGAACGCTATAACGCGACCCGCTGGGATGTGGCGATCGCCATGACCATTGCCGGGTTCGTTAACCTGGCGATGATGGCGACCGCCGCGGCGGCATTCCACTTCAACGGCCATACCGGCGTCGCCGATCTCGATCAGGCTTACAGAACGCTGGAGCCACTCCTGAGCCACGCGGCGGCGACCATCTTTGGCCTCAGCCTGGTCGCTGCAGGTTTATCCTCGACGGTGGTGGGAACTCTCGCAGGTCAGGTGGTCATGCAGGGCTTCATCCGCTTTCATATTCCGCTGTGGTTTCGCCGGGCGGTCACCATGCTGCCGTCGTTTGTCGTCATTCTGCTGGGACTGGATCCAACGCGTATTCTGGTGATGAGTCAGGTGTTGCTCAGCTTTGGTATTGCGCTTGCCCTGGTGCCGCTGCTGATATTTACCAGCAATGCAAAGCTAATGGGAGACCTGGTGAATACCCGTTGGGTGAGAGGCATCGGCTGGGCGATAGTCGCCATTGTGGTGAGCCTGAACGGCTGGTTAATTGTGGGATCGCTGCTCGGGGTGGATTGATGACTTCCTGCAGCGGAATAAAGCAAAGGGGAGCCGATGGGCTCCCCTTTTCGTCTGTTAGTGATGGCCATGTCCATGACCGTGACCGCGTCCGCCGGGACCACGTCCCCAGCCGCCGCGATGGTCGTCGCGGTCGCTCCAGCCCGCGCGATAGCCGCGCTCCCAGGCTTTATCTCTGCCTTTGTACCAGCCTTTGTGCCAGCCGTTGTCATGACGATGCCAACGGTTATCACGCCATTCATAGTGACGACGCCAGTAATCACGGTCGCGCCAGCCGCCACCGTCCCAGTAGTTACCGTAATTGTCACGATCGCCTATTTGTAATTTTACTGATGGCAGCAGGGTGATTTCACCAGCGTTAGCGACTAGTGGCGCTGCGGCCAGCAGTACTGCTGCCAGAATCAGTGACCTGAACATACTCTTCTCCTTCACGATCGGGGCCGTAAGCGGCCTGTTAACCTGATATTACGGGCCGGTAAAGACCCGTCGCATCGGACGAACTCCGAAAGCGCAGAAAAGAGCACTTTTTGCTAAAGTAACATTTGCTTTACAGCGCCAGGATGGCATCAATCGCCGCGCACTCCTCGGCGCTGAAATGACGGTTTTTCAGCATCCCAACCGCATCATCCAGCTGGGCGGTTTTGCTGGCGCCGATCAGCACGGAGGTGACTTTCTCCTCGCGCAGCACCCAGGCCAGCGCCATCTGCGACAGCTTCTGCCCGCGGGCTTCCGCCAGCGTATTCAGCTGACGAATTTTTTCTAATTTGGCGCGGGTCAGTTGCTCCGGCTGCAGAAAACGACTGCTGCTGGCGGCGCGTGAGTCTGCCGGAATGCCGTTAAGATAGCGGTCGGTTAGCTGGCCGCCGGCCAGCGGTGAAAACGCTATACTTCCCACCCCTTCGGTCTGCAAAAAATCCAGTAATCCCTCTTCCACACCGCGTTCAAACATGGAGTAGCGAGGCTGGTGAATGACGCAGGGGGTGCCGAGGTCGTTAAGGATTTTCACCGCTTCTCGCGCCTGGGCGAGCGGATAGTTAGAGAGGCCGACGTACAACGCTTTACCCTGGCGGACAAGATGATCGAGCGCGCGCATCGTTTCCGTCAGCGGTGTCTCCGGGTCCGGGCGGTGATGATAAAAAATATCGACATACTCCAGCCCCATGCGCCGCAGGCTCTGGTTCAGACTGGCCACCAGGTATTTGCGTGAACCCCAGTCGCCGTAAGGGCCGTCCCACATGGTGTAACCCGCTTTGGTGGAGATGATCAACTCATCGCGATAGGGCAGGAGGGCCTCTTTAAGGATGCGGCCAAAATTGCTCTCCGCCGAGCCCGGCGGCGGCCCATAATTATTGGCCAGGTCGAAATGGGTAATGCCGAGATCAAACGCGTGCAGGAGCATCTGCCGGCTGGTTTCCACCCGCGTTTCATCGCCAAAGTTATGCCACAGACCGAGAGAAATAGCCGGGAGCTGAAGGCCGCTGCTCCCGCAGCGACGATAGGCCATCGTTTGATATCGCGTGGTGCTTGCCTGGTAAACCATTCTTCCTCCGCAGATAAAACAAGGTGTGTATACGTTTACACTAATCAATGTTTTGCGTGGAGTACACCGCTTTTTAGGCGTAACTATTGCTTTACACCGGCTTTATCGTCCCCCTTCTGGACAGGCGGATCGCTTATTCAATACTCAAATTACACCTGCACCAAAATGAGGATAATGGACATGCAACCGACCTACACTATTGGGGATTATCTGCTGGATCGCCTTGTTGACTGCGGTATTGACCGCTTGTTCGGCGTACCAGGAGATTACAACTTACAGTTTCTCGATCGCGTCATCGCGCACAGCGCCTTGGGGTGGGTCGGCTGCGCCAACGAGCTGAATGCGGCCTATGCTGCTGACGGTTATGCACGCATTAAGGGGGCCGGCGCGTTACTAACAACCTACGGCGTCGGCGAACTAAGCGCCCTGAACGGCGTGGCGGGAAGCTATGCGGAGCATATTCCGGTATTACATATCGTCGGTGCGCCCTCCACTGGCGCTCAGCAGCGCGGCGAACTGCTGCATCACACCCTGGGTGACGGCGATTTCCGCCATTTTGCGCGAATGAGCGAGCAGATCACCTGTAGCCAGGCGCTGCTGACCGCTGGCAACGCCTGCCATGAGATCGACCGTGTTCTGCGCGATATGCTGACGCATCATCGACCTGGCTATCTGATGTTGCCGGCCGATGTCGCCAGAGCGGCAGCGATTGCCCCAGCGCAGCGCTTGCTGGTGGAGGCCGCTCCGGCGGATCAAAACCAGCTCGCCGGATTCTGCGAACATGCCAGCCGCCTGCTGCGGGGCAGTCGACGCATTTCCCTGCTGGCGGACTTCCTCGCGCAACGCTATGGCCTGCAGAACACGCTCCGGGAGTGGGTAGCGAAAACCCCCGTCGCCCACGCCACCATGCTCATGGGCAAGGGGCTGTTCGATGAGCAGCAGAGAGGTTTTGTCGGCACCTACAGCGGCATCGCCAGCGCGCCGCAGACCCGGGAGGCTATCGAAAACGCCGACACCATCATCTGCATTGGGACGCGCTTCACCGACACTATCACCGCAGGATTCACCCAGCATCTGGCGCGGGAGAAGACGATAGAGATCCAGCCTTTCGCGGTCAGGGTGGGCGATCACTGGTTCAGCGGCGTGCCGATGGATCAAGCCCTGGCTGCGCTGATGTCCCTTTCCGCACCGCTGGCGGCGGAGTGGGCGGCGCCTCAGGTCGTGGCGCCGGAAGTGGAAGAGGAGGGCGAAGGCGAGTTAACCCAGAAGAATTTCTGGTCGACAGTGCAGGATGCGCTGCGCCCCGGCGATATTATCCTCGCCGATCAGGGGACGGCGGCATTTGGCATCGCGGCGCTTAAGCTCCCCTCTGAGGCATCGCTGATCGTCCAGCCGCTGTGGGGATCGATTGGTTTTACCCTCCCGGCCGCCTATGGCGCGCAAACCGCGGCGGCAGAGCGGCGAGTGGTGCTGATCGTCGGCGATGGCGCCGCCCAGCTGACGATTCAGGAAATGGGCTCTATGCTGCGCGATAAACAAAAGCCGCTTATTCTGCTGCTGAATAACGAAGGGTATACCGTAGAACGGGCGATTCACGGTCCGGAGCAGCGCTACAATGATATTGCCCTGTGGGACTGGCGGCGCCTGCCGGAAGCCTTCGCCCCGGACGTTGCCTCGCGCTGCTGGCGGGTTACGCACACTGCTGAGCTACGGGAGGCGATGGCGGAGAGTATCACCTCCGATACTCTCACCCTGGTGGAAGTGATGCTGCCGAAAATGGATATCCCCGATTTCCTGCGCGCGGTGACGCAGGCGCTGGAGGAACGAAACAGCCGCGTTTAGTCGGTATGGTGTCTGGCAATCATTAAGGGCCTCCCGGCCAGCAGCAGCCAGGCCGGGAGCATCACAATGCACAGCAGCGGCAGCAGCGTGGTGTCCGGAACCACCACAGCGGCCATAAACAGGCTCAGCCAGCCGTCGCGGGTGACGACCAGCACCATGCCGAGGATCGCGCAGGAGACGGTAATTGCCGCCGGCACGGCGTCCACGTGGGCATGCAGCATCAGCCCCAGCGCCACGCCGACGAAGACCGCGGGGAAAATCCGCCCGCCGCGAAAGCCGCAGGCCGAGGCGAGAACCAGCGCAGCCAGTTTGACCAGCGCAATGAGCAGATAATCCGAGGCGGTCAGCGTCTGGCTGAAGGCCAACTGCTGCATCTCATCCAGCCCCTTAAACAACGTTAAATGTCCGCCAATGGTCCCAAGGATCCCTAACAGCAAGCCGCCGAGGCCCAGCGTCAGGATTGGGTTTTTCAGGCGATGCATCAGCGTGTGCAGGCGCGGCAGACACCAGACGGCGACCATACCGACAGCGATAGCGATCAGGGCGACGATCATGCCGCTGACGATATCGACGAAGTGCATCTGGCTATAGTGCGCGATCGGCAGCGTGAAGTGGGGGTGGAAAAACAGCCCGGTCGTCAGCGCGCCCGCGGCGGCGGCAAGCATCGGGGCAAACAGACGATCCCACAGCGGCGACTCGTTGCTGCTGTTCAGGGTTTGCGAAAAAATCAGCGCGGCGGCCACCGGGGTGCCGAAGAGGGCGCCGATGGTGCCTGAGGCCGCGAGAATGGTCCAGTCCAGAGAGCTGACCCGGGGGAACAGTCGGGAGCCGACGGCGACGGCCAGCGCAATATTCACCACCATAATTGGATGCTCCGGGCCCAGGCTGACGCCGCCGGCGAGGCCAAGGATCAGCGCCGCCAGCAGCCCGGGCAGCGCGCCGGTGGCAATAGGCGCGCCGATTAACGACTCGGTCGCCGGGTCCGGCCCGGCGTGCCCCGGGCTGTAACGGACGACCAGGCCCACCGCGATCCCCGTCGCCGTGAGAATGGCGATGATCCACAGCGGGTTGTCGGCGCTCACCCCAAACTGCACAGGCAGATTGCTCCACAGGATGCGCTGCAGCAACGCGGCAACTTTCATCGCGCCGATCAGGATCAAACTGGAGGCGATGCCAATCAGGATAGCTGGCACCGACAGGATCAGCATTGTTCTGGCGCGAGGATGGAGCATGAAAATGTCCTTGTTAAAGTTCAGGAGCACTACTTTGCCTTTGTCGACGGGGACCGTCGATGCAAATGGTGCTGAAACGATAAAGTTAAGGCGGCGTCTGATACCCGTGGCCTCGTTAATAGGCTACTTTGCATTGATTACAAACTAAATGTGACCTGTGTCGCTAAACAAGGGGCGTCCGCGAGTTGGACGTTGTTGTTAAGCCGCCATGAATTTACAGTGTGCCAAAAGATTTATTTTGACTTTAGCGGAGCCGTAACGGAATGACAAAATTTGCTTTAGTAGGAGATGTCGGGGGGACCAACGCCCGCCTGGCGCTGTGTGATCTGGCGAGCGGAGAGATCTCTCGTGCAAAGACCTATTCCGGGCTCGATTACCCCAGTCTGGAGGCTGTGGTGCGCGTCTATCTCGAGGAGCATCAGGTGACGGTCAGCGAAGGCTGTATCGCCATCGCTTGCCCGATCACCGGCGACTGGGTGGCGATGACCAACCATACCTGGGCCTTCTCCATCGCCGAGATGAAGCGCAACCTTGGCTTTGCGCACCTGGAGATTATTAACGATTTCACCGCCGTTTCAATGGCCATCCCGATGCTGAAAGCTGAGCACCTGATTCAGTTCGGCGGCAGCGCGCCGGTAGCCGGCAAACCGATCGCCGTTTATGGCGCCGGAACCGGGCTGGGCGTAGCCCATCTGGTGCACGTTGATAAGCGTTGGGTCAGCCTGCCTGGCGAAGGCGGCCATGTCGATTTTGCGCCGAACAGTGAAGAAGAGGGCATTATTCTGGAAGAGCTGCGCGCTGAACTGGGGCACGTCTCCGCAGAACGCGTGCTCTCGGGGCCTGGTCTGGTCAACCTCTATCGCGCGATAGTCAAATCGGATGGTCGACTGCCGGAGAACCTGCAGCCGCGTGAGGTCACCGAGCGGGCGCTGGCGGATAGCTGCACCGACTGTCGCCGGGCGCTGTCGCTGTTCTGCGTCATTATGGGGCGCTTCGGTGGAAACCTGGCGCTGACCCTGGGGACGTTTGGCGGCGTGTATATCGCCGGCGGCATCGTGCCGCGCTTCCTGGAGTTCTTTAAAGCCTCCGGCTTCCGCGGCGGTTTTGAGGACAAAGGCCGATTTAAAGCCTATGTCCAGGATATCCCGGTTTACCTGATCGTGCATGACAACCCAGGCCTGCTGGGCTCCGGCGCGCATCTGCGTCAGACGCTGGGTCAGGTGCTGTAAGCGCATTCCTCCCGGGCTACCGCCGTAGCCCGGCAAGGCGGGGCTCCCCGTCGTCTACAGATTCATCAGCTGGCGAAACTCTTTCACTTTACTGCGACTGACCGGAACCTGAAACTCCAGGTCGCGCAGGCGTAGCACGTAGGTATTGTTAAACCATGGCTCAATTTCACGAATTTTGCTGAGATTCACACAGTACGAGCGGTGACAGCGAAAGAAATGTGCGGTGGGCAGTTTGCTGCAGAATTCGGTAATGTTCATCGGCATGACGAAAGACTCCCGGCGAGTGTAGACGAAGGTCATCTTCTCGTGCGCCTCTGCATAATAGATATCATGGATACTGGTGACGATGATCCGCTCATCTTTTATCAGATTGATGGTGTCGTTTTCCCGAGGCGCCGCGCTGGCTAGCCCGGAGGCGGCGTTATTTTGCTGCTGCCAGGCGGCGGTCAGCTTCTGCAGCATATTGATGATGCGCGACTCCTGGTAGGGCTTCAGAATGTAGTCAAACGCCTCCAGCTCAAAGGCTTCCACGGCGTGTTCTTTCCACGCGGTGATAAAAACGATAAAAGGCTTATGGGCGAACTGGCTGATGTTCTGCGCCAGCAGAACGCCATCCAGCGACGGAATATTGATATCGAGAAAGATGGCGTCGACCTTGTTGTGCTGGAGAAATTTCAGCACGTCCAGACCGTCGTCAAAGCTGCCGACGATCTCCATCTGGCTGTGGGTGTTGATAAGCCAGGAGAGCTCCTGTTGGGCCAGAAACTCATCCTCCACAATGATAACTTTCATCTTTTCTCCGCTCATGACAACAGAGACTCCGTCAGCGCCTGCGGCGTAGAGTGATTGGGGACATAAAAGGCGATTTCCGTTCCTGGCGTCAGGGTGCGGATATGCAGCCCCTCGCCGTAGAGCAGTTTCACCCGATGATGAACGTTGAGCAGGCCGATTTTGTTACCTGGCATTTCATCGGCTTCCACGCGGGCGACCACGGCGGGATCGATGCCGTTGCCGGTGTCGCGAACGCTGATGCGAACCCGATTGCCGCACTCATTGATGCCGATCGTCACCACCCCTTTCCCTTTACACGGCTGAATGCCGTGCACAATGGCATTTTCCACCAGGGGCTGGATAAGCAGGCTCGGGATTACGCAACTGACGTCGTCGTCAATATCATAGATGACCGTCAGTTTGTCGCCGAATCGCGCCTGTTCAATGGCGATGTAATCTTTGATCTGATACAGCTCTCGTTTGATATCGATCTGCTCATCGTCTTTTAATTCGATGTTATAGCGCAGATAGCGCGACAGATTAAAAATGAGCTGGCGCGCGGTGTCCGGATTAAGGCGAATCGAGGAGGAGATCGCGTTCAGGGCATTGAATAAAAAGTGCGGGTTAATCTTACTTTGCAGAGCGCGCAGCTCCGCTTTGTTGGCCATCTCCCGCAGCTGTTCGGCGCGGGAAACCTCCAGCTGGGTGGAGATGATTTGTGACAGGCCTATCGCCATCTCCTGCAGCGTCGAGGTGATGCGATGGGCGTGGCAGTAATAGATTTTTAGCGTGCCGGTGACCACCCCTTTTTCCCACAGCGGGATGACCATTAAGGAGTGGATCTCCGGCGTGCGGTGGGCTTCGTCATTGTTTTTTATAATGATCTTTCCATAACGAATGGCCTGTCGGGTGGTGGGGCTGATGACATCGTCATGGTGTTGATAGTTGGCTTCACCGACGCCCACGTAGGCCAGCACGTGTTCCGTATTGGTGATTGCCACCGCGTCGGCGGTAATGTCGCGGCGGATGATGTCGCAAACCTGGCGCAGAGAATCGCTGTTGACCTGCCGGAACAGCGGCAGGGTTTTGTTGGCAATGTCTAGCGCCAGTTTCGCCTGCCGCGCAGCGCTGGCCTCCTTTTCCCCTTCCACGCTCTGCACCAGCAGTACGATAAAGCCGATGCAGACGCTGCCAAGGATCATCGGGATACCAATTTTCGAGACGATATCCAGACCGAGGCTCAGAGAGGGCGCCCAGACTATCACCAGGATCATGGTCAGGGTCTCGCAGAGCATGCCGGCCAGAATGCCGATTTTCCAGCGTTGATCGCGGGCCACCTTGCGGTTAATCAACCCCGACAGCAGACCGGCGATGATGCTGGTGATAAAGCAGGGTACGGCGGTCACGCCGTCAATATCAATCAGATAGCGGTGCACACCGGCAATCACCCCGACAATGGCTCCCACCCATGGGCCAAACAGGATCCCGCCGGACATCACGGCGATGATGCGCACGTTTACCAGCGATCCTTCCACCGGCACACCGGACCAGGTACTGAAGAGCGCGAACAGCGAGAAGATGGCGGTGACAGCCAGCAGCTCTTTCGGCGTATGCGCTGATTTATGCAGCAGTTCGCGGAACAGGCGCAGGCGAATAAGGAAAAACAGGCAAATAAGCATCAGGGCCGCACGATCATAGACCGCCAGCATCATAGTAAAGATTTCGTGCATGGGTGCGCCGCGTCAGTGGCCAGAAAAGAACATGATAAAAAACCTGACGACAGAAGACCAGCCGCAGAAAAATAATGAGGAAAAGACGCACTTTTAAAAGGGGATTGATTTGTGGGGGGCGATGTACCGCTAGACAGCAGGGGAAACGATAAATACCGGTGATAGAAAAGATATCAATATGTTACCACTTGCATACAAAACGGTATTCATCCCGCGGCGTACTGCCGTATTTAGCGCAGACGATACCCGTTTTTAACGCCAGTGATTATTTTTCGTCAGGGCTCTCGACAACGTGTTTTTTTTCAGGTTATTTTCTAAACGAGCCGCAACAGCGGCAGCGTCGCTCGGACGGTCCGGGCGCTAACGTTAATCAGAGGAACCTATGGCTGAATCCAGTCCTGAACGCCGTTTTACGCGTATCGATCGTCTCCCCCCGTACGTTTTTAATATTACTGCCGAACTGAAAATGGCTGCGCGCCGGCGCGGCGAAGATATTATCGATTTCAGTATGGGCAATCCCGATGGCGCGACGCCGCCGCATATCGTGGAAAAACTCTGCACCGTCGCGCAGCGGCCTGACACCCATGGTTACTCAACTTCGCGGGGGATCCCACGCCTGCGTCGCGCTATTTCGCGCTGGTATGAAGAACGCTATAACGTCGATATCGATCCGGAATCGGAAGCGATTGTCACCATTGGTTCGAAAGAGGGGCTGGCGCACCTGATGCTGGCGACGCTGGATCATGGCGACACCGTGCTGGTGCCGAACCCCAGCTATCCGATCCATATCTACGGCGCGGTGATTGCCGGGGCGCAGGTGCGCTCGGTGCCGCTGGTGGAAGGGGTGGATTTCTTTAACGAACTGGAACGCGCCATCCGCGAAAGCTATCCGAAGCCGAAGATGATGATCCTTGGCTTTCCCTCGAATCCGACCGCGCAGTGCGTCGAGCTGGATTTCTTTGAAAAGGTTGTCGCCCTGGCGAAGCAGTATGACATCCTGGTCGTCCACGATCTGGCCTATGCCGATATCGTGTATGACGGCTGGAAAGCGCCCTCCATTATGCAGGTGCCTGGTGCGCGCGATGTCGCCGTCGAGTTCTTTACCCTGTCGAAAAGCTATAACATGGCCGGCTGGCGAATTGGCTTTATGGTCGGCAATAAGACCCTGGTGAACGCGCTCGCCCGCATCAAAAGCTACCATGACTACGGCACGTTTACGCCGCTGCAGGTGGCGGCGATAGCGGCCCTGGAGGGCGATCAGCAATGCGTGCGGGATATCGCGGAACAGTATAAGCGCCGCCGCGATGTGCTGGTGAAAGGGCTCCACGAGGCCGGCTGGATGGTTGAGTGTCCGAAGGCGTCCATGTACGTCTGGGCGAAAATTCCGGAACCTTATGCCGACATGGGCTCGCTGGAGTTTGCGAAAAAGCTGCTTAACGAAGCGAAGGTTTGCGTCTCTCCGGGGATTGGCTTTGGCGATTATGGCGATACCCATGTCCGCTTCGCGCTGATCGAGAACCGGGACCGGACGCGTCAGGCGATCCGCGGCATCAAGGCGATGTTCCGCGCGGATGGCTTACTGCCCGCCGCCTAGCGCTTCGGCGAATACGCTATAACAAAAACGGGAGCCTGTCGGCTCCCGTTTTTTTGACACCGCTGCAGTCTAGATCATCAGGGCAAAAGTACCGGCCCAAACGATGACCATAAAAGAGAGACCCATAAAGAAGTATTTCACGACTCATCACTCCACGCGCTTATGCGACGTTCAAATGAATTAATTGTTCTGTTTTTCAAGGGCTGTCGCCGGTGAAATCTCACCCTGCGGCAGCTCGCAATTCTGTGCGTTTAGTGCTCCAGATGGCGCTAATGTACGCCTAAAAAATCAGGGAAACAAGGGGCATTTTTTTATTAATTTTTAGTTACTTACGAGTGTCGTGATTCGGCGACACATTAATTTCGCCCGGTAATAAATTTAGCGCCAGCGACGCTACCATAACGGGTTTCTCGTTAGTGAGATTAGCGGGGCTAGTCAGGCTTGGCGCGCGGTATTCAGGTTGCCACGCGCCGCCGGTTTAATGCAGATCAGAGGCGCGCTGTCGCCACTCGGCCGGGTAGTGCGCTGGGATAAAGCGCAGCGTGAGCGCCATGAGTAACAGGACACAAAGCGCATGCCAGGACCAGTCAAGGGTGTAGTTCCCGCTCAGGCTACGCAGCAGGCCGGAAAGCCAGGGCGACAGGCCGGCGATGATAAATCCGATACCTTGCATAAAGGCTACCAGCCGGCCAGCCACCGTCGGTTGTCCGGCGTGATCGAGGGCCAGCACCAGGCACAGGGGAAACGCGCCGCCCAGACCCACGCCGCAGGCGAGGGCCCAAAGCGCTGGGAAGTGCTGCGGTAGCCAGATGAAGCCGCAGAAGCCAATCAGCTGTAGCGCCAGAGCAAGCAGCAGAAGCTGGCGCCGGTCATCCTGGCGAGCCAGCGCCGGCAGCAACAGCGCGCCCGCGGTTTGCCCAACCGTCAGCAGCGCCAGCAGCGAGCCGCTGTACTGGGCGCTGTCGCCAAGCTGCATATAGTAGGGCGGCAGCCAGGCGATTAGACTGGCGTAGCCGGCGTTGATCAGTCCGAAATAGAGTCCCAGCGTCCAGGCGCGGCGCTGGCCAATAATCGCCACCCGGGGCGCGGCGCTGGTCTGATGCGGGGCGCGGGGCAGGTGCCGACAAATCGCCAGCCAGCTGAACAGGGCGAGGAGGGCGGGGAGCGCCCACCAGGCCAGCGCATCCCGCCATGCTGTGCTATGCGACGCCAGCCATGGCGTAAACGCAGCGCCTAACCCGCCACCGCCCATTAGCGCCGCTGACCATAGCCCCATCACCAGCGGCGTCCGGCGGGCGAACAAGCGCTTAATTACCGCCGGGATGGCAGCCTGGATTATGCCGATGCCAACGCCTCCGGCCAGGGCGCTGGTGAGCAGTAGGCCGCTATTCGGAGCGATTTCCCGCAGCAGGGCGCCCGCCGCGATAATCAGCAGGCTTAGCGCAATGCTACGGTTTTGACCGACGTAACGATCGACCGAACCGGCGGCCAGCGCCAGCACGCCCATCGCTATCACCGGCAGGGCGGTCAGTAGCGCGGCCAGGGTATAGCTCATCCCGCTGGCGGCGCGGATCTCCGGAAGCAAAGGGCCGATGGAGGTGAGCAGCGGTCGCATATTTATGCCGATCAGCACCAGGATCCCCAGCGTCAGATTCTGTCGCAATACGCCTTTCATGGCTGCTGTTCCGCCCACCGCTGATAAACTGCCAGCCCCTCCGGCTGCGGGCGATGATGGATCGGCAACGTCTGCTGCGCCAGCGGCTGCTGCAACTGCTGATAAATCGCGGCGGTAGATAGCTGGAAAGGCTCTCCGTCCTGATTGCTGTTGGCGAAAAACACTTCCCGCACGCCGGTTAAATAGAGGGCGCTAAGACACATCGGGCAAGGTTGTCCGCTGGCGTAGATAACGCACTCGCGCAGAACCTCGCTCCCCAGCCTGGCGGCAATATCGCGGACGGCATTCAGTTCGGCATGCGCCGTTGGGTCGCCGCTTAGATGAAAGGTATTGACGGCTTCGGCGATAACCTCGTCATGGCGCACCAGCACGGCGCCAAAGGGACGACCGCCGTGGCTGATGTTGTGGTTTGCCAGCGTTAGGGCGCGCTGGAGATAGCGATCGTGAGCGGACATAGTCACTCCTGCATAAGATGATGTTCAGGGGAAAAAAGGCAACGGGTCGGGCGTAGAGGGTACGTAACTTGTTTCATAAGTTAAAAGACTTATTTATGATTAACCCTAGTTGAATTACTTATAGGTAAGCGGATGCTCCTGCGCCATCTTTCCTACTTTATCGCCGTGGCAGAACACCGTGGCTTTACTCGCGCCGCCGCGGCGCTGCACGTCTCCCAGCCTGCGCTGTCACAGCAGATCCGCCAGCTTGAAGCCATGCTGGAGGTTCAGCTTTTCGACCGTTCTGGCCGTTATACCCGGTTAACCGATGCCGGAGAGATCTGGCTGGAGTATGCCCGCCGGGCGTTACGCGATCTTGAGGAAGGGCGGCGCGCTCTGCATGACGCTGAGGATCTGCAGCGTGGCAAACTCCGCATTGCCATGACGCCGACCTTCACCACCTATATGCTGGGACCGCTGGTGGAAAACTACTATCGACGCTACCCCGGAGTGAAATTGCTGATTCAGGAGATGAACCAGGAGCGCATGGAAACGATGTTGCTGCAGGATGAACTGGATGTCGGCATTGCCTTTGACGAAAGCCGTTCCCGGGATATTGTCGTTCATCCGCTGCTGACGGAAACCCTCGCGTTGGTGGTGAGCCGCAGTCATCCTCTGGCCAGAGAGAGCGCGCTCCGGCTGCAGGCGCTCGACGCGCAGCCGCTGATTTTACTGAGCAGCGAGTTTGCCACCCGGGAGCAGATCGATCGTTATTGCCGTCGTCATCGGCTCGAACCTGACGTGCGGATGGAGGCCAACTCTATCGGCGCCGTTCTGTCGGTCATTCGGCGCACGCCCCTTGCGACACTGCTGCCGGCGGCGATCGCCGGGCAGTTTGATGATGTAGTGGCTATTGAGCTCGAACCAGCGCTGCTGCAGCGCACGGCCTGTTTGCTACAGCGCAGGGATGCATGGCAGAGCGCCGCGGCACGCGAATTTATCGCCCTGGCGCGGGAGATTGCGCTAACGCTTGAGCAGGAAAACTGCCAGCCTCCTGCCTGAAGGCCTGCGTCGCTCGGCGGCGAGCCTGGACTAACGGTGGGTTGCGCTGCTGAAGTCGGCCTCATTGGGCAGGACTTCCTCTCTCAGCATGACTTCCTCCTTAAGCCTTTCCAGCACGTGATGAAAGAGCTGGGTCTTGTCTGGCTCAGCCATCTTCTGCAATTTCACATTAAATAAAGTATGGGACTGAATTAGATCGTGGATAAATTCCAGCAGTACCTCACTTTGCGGAAGGGAGGTTAATTCCTGATGGATATAACCGGTTTGTTGCCGTAGCGGATTTTTTGTGACATCCATCGGTCGGGCGCTAATGCTATGGGCAAATATTTTCTCAATTGCCTGACTGGTAATATAGAGCCGGTTCAATGACAGGGTGGGGTTTTCTGCCTCCTGCGGAATGAAGTGACAATATACAAACGGTTTCTCAGGCAGCATCATGCTGAGCCTGTTTTCATGATGAATATCGTCAGGCGCCTCCAGTAACGCCATTAAATTCCGGCTGTGCGGATGCCAGAGTCCTGACGCAGTGACCTTGACGTTGAACTGCGTGACGGTATTCCCGCGCAGGGTTTCCATGACGGGAATATCGCCATCAAGCCGCAGAATGCTATGGATATGAGAGTGTGGCGACAAGAAGGTCTCCACCGTCTCCGATGAATTGAGTGGATTAAATGTGCTGGTTACTTCTTTTTCCTGATGAGAAAGGACGGCGAGTTTTAATGTTCCCCGCGTCGGGTTAAGCTTCAGGCATAGATTGATCGCGCCGATATCATGCCAGTGAAGAATGTCTTCAATTTCGCAGTTTAATAATTTTTGCGCCCGGGGGAGAGAGCAATACTCCATTGGCGGTAAATTATTTAATTTCCAGATATTCCGTTCTGTTATATTCATAAGGTTTTTTGTTGCTGAAAAAATAGCGGTTAGTATTGGGCGTAATCATCTAACAGCCACGTTTTATTGCCCGGGCTCCCTGACCTGATTAATGAAAAGCATTCACGTTGAGAATATTATATCGATAAGTTGATTATTCTTATTGTTACGTCAGATATTAACTTGACTGCGTTATCCTATCATTTATTTCGCTCGAGAAAAATAGTTTGCTTAGCGCCTGAATACAACACTTTTTTGTTATTTTTTATTAATGACTCCGACGAGGGAGAACACAGCATGAGGAAAACGCGGCTCTCGAGATAAATGCCATGACGACAGGGATAACGCAAACGGACGCTCTCGGCATCCGTTTGCGGCGGCCATGCTTATCGGCTGACAGAGGGATAGCGATCCCCCGGCTGCGCGATGGCATACCAGGCCATCATCTCCGCGGTTCCCGGCTGCCCTTCGGCTGGCGCCCAGTCCATAGTGTCGATTTCAGCAAGCGGCTGATAAGCGCCTTGTTTGACTTCAAATACCATTCCTCCTGCGTCAAGTGAGAGCACCGTATGCCAGGTGCCGGGCTCCATTTCCAGGGCCGTGCAGGTTTCACCCAGCACCACCCGGTTAGTAATCACGCCATGGTCATCAAAATTTAGCACCACAAAGCGGCCTTTCAGCGACAGCAAAAGTTCAAAAGTATGTCGGTGCCGGTGCGGGCGGATATAGGTGCCGGGTTCCATAGCGATAGCCAGGCGCTGCACCGGATCGCTCAGCTCAGGGTGAAAATTGCGATGGGCACGTAAGCGCGGGGAAGTGGCTGCCGCTTCGCTCTGCTGCTGCATATCGCTAAGGGTGATCTGTTTCATACCAAC
The DNA here is from genome assembly GCF_040062415.1 of Klebsiella sp. GG_Kp173. NCBI lineage: Bacteria > Pseudomonadati > Pseudomonadota > Gammaproteobacteria > Enterobacterales > Enterobacteriaceae > Klebsiella > Klebsiella sp. GG_Kp173. The sequence continues at coordinate 212,675 of NZ_JBEAFZ010000087.1, read as the reverse complement.
GCCTGGCTCCTTTGTTGTCCAGAGAGTGTTTCATCGGCAGGGCGGCAGGTTGACGCCCAGGCCACGCGATATTGTACGCAGAAAGTGTGTTGCTGTCGGTTAATTGTCGAGGCTATCGAGTACAGGAGGACTTCTGCCAGGCAACCACACAATTCCTTCCTGCTTTTTTTGCCTGGTACAGGGCGTCGTCGGCGCGGTTAAGTAATTCAGTCTCTACCGTTTTAGGATCCTCCGTAGTGGCAAGGCCGATACTGATCGTGACGCTCTCGGGGAGTTTAACCCTGCTGCTGACGTCGCCTGGGGAGATAATAGCCTGGCGAATCCGCTCGGCGATGAGTTGCGCCTGCTGTTGGCCAACGTCAGGCAGTAATAGTGCAAATTCCTCGCCGCCTGTTCTGGCCACAATATCATCTCTTCGAACCTGATCCTGAAGAACCCAGGCTACATACTGAATAACAAGATCTCCCTGAAAGTGGCCATATTTGTCATTTATGCGTTTGAAATGATCGATGTCGCATAACAAGATAGACAATGGTTTTTGCACAGAGACCCGTTGCATTTTTTTTGTCAGCGCAAGGTAAAAATAGCGGCGGTTGTACAGCTGCGTCAGATAATCACGAATCGAGTTCTGATAGGCATTCTCATATTTATTGTTGGATAATTGATAAAGCTTAAACGCATTAAGGAAAATAATAATAATAAAGATCAGGGAGCCCAGCGTTTCGAAAAGCCTCGCTTTATACCATGTGTTTTCGCTAGCGACATCTGCGGTTGTTAAGAAAGAGAAGGTTAAGATATAAACGAAGCAGTAAAAATAGATTCCTGTCCAGAATATATTTCTGAAGCGGGTTAATGCAATCGTCGTGAAAAAGAGGAGCGTCCACATGTAAACCATTATTTTACTGGCTAAGCGAATCGTTGGTTCATACAAGTGCGTTGAGGAAAAGCCAACAATCAGGACGATAGCTAAAGTAAGGCTTATGCAGGCAAAGGTAATAATAATGTGATTATGGGAGGCCAGCAGGCGATGAGAACGAAATCTATATACTAATGCCGCGGTGATGATTTGGGTGAGTGTTAAGGCGTTGCGGTAAAAGTAATACCGCAGAAATTCCTTGTATGAGATTGAGTCGTTGAGATTGCAATAAAACAGTTTGCTGTAATTATGTAACGCAAGAATCATCATTATGGCAGAGCCAATAAAGGCACAGGCTACTGGTATGAGAAACAGACAGCGTTTATCACTTAAGTATTTTAAAGCGATAGTTATTGATATTAAAAAGTAAAATATCAGAATAATAAGGGTCATGCCGTAAAACAACAACGGCGCCGGGGTGGTTATCGTGTTAATGTAGGTTGTGGTAAAATTAATTAAGCAAAATAGCGCCAGTATAGATACTATAAAAAACAACGGTGTCCGGAGCGTTGATGAGGCTGAAGGCCTGTTCATTAGGTCATACCTGTCAGGGTAAGAAAACTATGTTGTTATGATCGTGAATATCAATATTGTGAATGACGGTGAGGAGTGAGCAGTATGCTTTTCGTGCGGTTGCTGCTGAAGATATCATTACGTTTTACAGCTCGTCTTTTCCTGTGAGTCTTTCATTTTATTTGTAAAATGAACACTGGTATTTTCCTCTTTTTAAAAAGAGGAATGGCGCAACGGGTTTTATATCTATAAATAAATCACTTTGTGCGTTAACAGGGAGGGGCATTGATGATCAGGTCGGTACTACCTTGAGTGAACTATCTACCGGAGCTGCAGAAAAACCATCAAAAATCGCCGTGGATCCGACATAAAACAGGAGGGTCATGGTGTCCCCTGCAGGAATCGAACCTGCAACTAGCCCTTAGGAGGGGCTCGTTATATCCATTTAACTAAGGGGACAAGGCGGCACGAGTATAGCGTTTTTCGCCCGCCTGAGTAAGTGCCATACCGTCTGACTGCTTAAACCCTCGCCATTCTGAGCGCTTTTTTTATGCCCGGTTGGCGTTTTTGGCTTTTCCGGCGGCCTGCGCGCGGGCTTCTGCTTTTCGCTTGTTGCTCATGTCGTTACGGATCTGCGCATGGCTCAACAGCGCGAAGATGAAGGTTCCGCCGCAGATATTTCCCGCCAGCGTCGGCAGGGCGAACGGCCAGATGAAGTCGCTCCAGGGCAGGCTTCCGTTAAATACCAGATAGAGGATCTCTACCGAGCCCACCACGATATGGGTGGTATCCGCCAGGGCGATAAGCCAGGTCATCAGAATGATCACCACGATCTTGGCGGCGCCGGCAAGGGGAAACATCCAGACCATGGTGGCGACCAGCCAGCCGGAAATAATCGCATTGGCGAACATCTCCGTCGGGCTGTTTTTCATCACATCTTCGGCAATGCTGACGAAGGCCTGGCGGGTCGGCTCATCAAAAACAGGCATATAATTGAAGGCCCACGCGGCCACCGCGGTGCCGATGAGATTGCCCGCCAGTACCACCGACCATAGCCGCATCAGCAAACCGACGTTTCCGGGGGTGGGATTGTGCATCACCGGCAGTACGGCGGTGACCGTGTTTTCCGTGAACAGCTGCTGGCGGGCCATAATCACGATAATAAAGCCGAAGGTATACCCGAGGTTCTCGAGTAAAAATCCGCCAGGGATCCCCTCCAGCTTGACGTGAAAAATCCCTTTCGCCAGCAGGGAGGCGCCCATCGACAGACCGGCCGCAATCGCCGACCACAGCAGGGCCAGCGCATCGCGCTCCATCTCTTTTTCCCCTTCCTGGCGAATATGTTCATGGATCGCCATCGCCCGAGAGGGAAGGCGATCTTCGTCAACTTCTATCTCTTCACCGCGCTGTTTTTCTTCACTTTCGACCTCGCGTTCGTCATCCGCCGGCTTTAATTTGTTATCGTCTGGTTCATCCATTTCACGGCCCTCGCTGACAATTTATCTAGTTAAAGCGTAGCGGCTTTCCCTGGCGACTGGCTGGGGATACTCTTAAATCGCAAAAATGGTTACGCCAGATTTTTATTGCTCCGCTAGAATAGGAGCCCCGCGATCTCGTTATTCCCAGGCTATGATCAAATCAACAACTTGGGTGATATAGACATCGTTCAACGTGCTGTTACAATCGCTCACATCTTTACGGGCGGAAACGTTGTCTTTCCGTCATGGATGGCAACTCGCGATAGCCATAAAAACCAGGGAGACATCTATGAATTATCGCCTGTCGGCGCTTGCGCTTGGCGCCACATTGCTGGTGGGATGTGCCAGTTCCAGCTCTGGCGATCAGCCGCAGGGGCGCTCAGACCCGTTAGAAGGGTTTAACCGCACGATGTTCAATTTCAACTTTAACGTGGTTGATCCTTACGTGCTTCGTCCCGTCGCGGTGGCATGGCGTGACTATGTTCCGCAGCCGGCGCGCAATGGCTTAAGTAACTTCACCAGCAACCTGGAAGAGCCGGCGGTGATGGTGAACTCCTTCCTGCAGGGCGACCCCTATAAAGGGATGGTCCACTTTACCCGCTTCTTCCTGAACACCATCCTCGGGATGGGGGGGCTGATCGATGTCGCCGGGATGGCTAATCCGCAGCTGCAGCGCGTTGAACCGCATCGTTTCGGCAGCACGCTTGGCCACTATGGCGTCGGCTATGGTCCGTATGTGCAACTGCCATTCTACGGCAGCTTTACCCTGCGCGACGAAGGCGGCGATATGGCCGATGGCCTCTATCCGGTGCTCTCCTGGCTGACCTGGCCGATGTCGATCGGCAAATGGGCGGTGGAAGGCATTGAAACACGCGCTCAGCTGCTGGATTCCGACGGCCTGCTGCGCCAGTCTTCCGATCCTTACATTATGGTGCGTGAAGCTTACTTCCAGCGTCATGACTTTATCGCCAACGGCGGTAAGCTGACCCCGGCGGACAATCCGAACGCCCAGGCCATTCAGGATGAACTGAAAGATATCGATTCACAGTAATCGGCAAAGAAAAAAAAGGGTGAACATGATGTTCACCCTTTTTTGTTGTGTGCCGCTTATCAGAAGCGGTAGTTGAAGTTGGCGCCGTACAGCCAGGCGGTCCCTTCGGAGCGGAAGGTATACGGGCCTTCCTTGATTTCAACATGCTGCCCGTGCATATAGGAAATCCCGACGTCAACCGACGCATCCTTGTTGAACGCGTAGGTGGTACCCGCGCTCAGCCACAGGCGATCCTGATCCGGAATGGAAATGGAGCGATTGTTGGCTGGTACCGGGCTGTCATCGAAGGCGATACCGGTGCGGAAGGTCCAGTTATCGTCATAATAATAGGTGGTCCCCAACGCAAGTCGGTAGGCGTCCTTAAAGCCTTCCTCTTTATAGAAGAGCGTCTGGCCGTTGCTGCCGGTGGCTTTCAGCTCCTGGAACTGACTCCAGCTGGTGTAGGTCAGACTGTAGTGGACCGCCCACTGCGGCGCTACGCGGTTATAACCCGACAGCTCCCACATTTCCGGCAGGTTAAGGGTCAGTGAACCGTCGGTGGTTTGGCCATTAGTACCCGCTGGCAGACCGAAGTTGCCGAGGATCTGGTTATAGGCTGCCGGCAGGCTGCTGCGGTAGTTACCGTCGAAGTCGATCTTGACCTCGGAACGGTAGGTGAAACCGTAGCGGTTATTTTTATCCAGCTCGTAGAGGATACCGGCGTTCCAGCCAAAGCCCCAGGCGTTGCCGTTAAGATGGGCGATCTGCGTGTCGGCCGGGATCTTCGCTACCTGGCCCGCCAGCGCCGGCGGCAGCGCGCCCGAGCCAGCGACAATCTGCCCCAGATCGCCAGCATAGCGCTCGATCTTCGCCTTAGCGTAGACCGCGTCAAAGCCTAAGCCGAAGCTCCAGTTGCTGTCGAGACGGTAGGCGCCGCTCAGGTTAAAGTTCGCGGTGGTCAGGTCGGTTTTCCCGCCCATGCTGCCGGCGGCATAGTCATCGTTGTATTCGGTTGCCAGGCCGTAGTTGGAGGTGATGGACGCCCCCCAACCAAACTGATCGTTAATCGGCGCGACAAAGTGGAAGTTAGGTACCCACGCCGTCGGGGCGATATTGTCCGCATTCAGGCTTTTGCCGGTGGGTGAAGTCCCGGAGACATTGACGCCCGGGTCGACAAAAACGGCGCCCGCCGACATGGTCGGACGGTCAAACATCATAATTAATGCCGGGTTACGACTGGCATTGCCTGCATCGTCTGCGATAGCCCCTTCACCGGAATAGGCCCGACCCAGCCCTGATGAAGAGAATTCGTTGAGCTGGAAGCCTGCTGACCAGGCCTGGGTGGAAACAAGTGCGACAGCCACTGCAAGGGCAGATTGGGTAAAGCGGGTTTTCTGGCTCATGCCCATAACCTCATTGAGTTATTTTTTTTTAAACTATGTTACATGCCGTAACAGAAGCGCGGAAGTGTAGGGTCTGCGGTACAACAGAGAAATCAGACCAGTGCGCTGAGTATAGGTCTGACCAGATGAGTTGCTGCAAGTTTGTTTATGAAGTTTTTCAATTGTGATAACAGAAACGCGATCCAGCTGGCAAAATTGTCGGGGGCAAGGAGAGAGAGAAAAGGTGATTTTTGTTTTAGATCATTTTTAAGTGTGATTTCTGTCACTTAACGCCGCGATGGCGATTATCGGCTGGAGGCAGACCAGGGAGCGGGCGTAAAATAGGCACATAAATTGTCTGGCACCGCAGGTGCATATCCAGAGGAAATCTACGATGAGTAAATGTAGCGCTGATGAAACCCCGGTTTGCTGCTGTATGGATGTTGGGACCATTGTCGACAACACTGACTGCACCGCCTCATACAGCCGCGTATTCGCCAACCGTGCGGAAGCAGAGCAAATGCTCGCCGCGCTGAGCGAAAAAGCCCGCAGTGTGGAATCTGAACCATGCAAGATTAATCCCGTCTTCGTCGACGTTGACGGCGGCGTACAGCTGGATATCGATTTTGTGTTTAGCTGTGAGGCCGAATCCCTGATCTTCCAGTTGGGTCTGCGTTAATCCCTCCGCTTAACGCCCCGTGAAAGGGGCGTTATCTTTTCCGTTCAATGTGTTTTGGCTCGCAATTTTTCGCTTCCCCGATTGGCTTAATGTAAAAAATTAGTTAACAATGCTATCAGGTCAGACCACTTGTTTGTCTTGGTTAACAGGGGAGAGTTATGAGTCAGGCATTACCGCTTATCACCCGTCAGGGCGATCGCATTGCCATTGTCACAGGGTTACGCACGCCGTTTGCGCGTCAGGCGACGGCATTTCATGGCATTCCCGCCGTTGATTTAGGAAAAATGGTGGTTGGCGAAATGCTGGCGCGCAGCGACATTCCTGCGCAAGCCATTGAGCAACTGGTCTTCGGTCAGGTCGTGCAGATGCCGGAGGCGCCGAATATCGCCCGGGAAATTGTGCTCGGTACCGGAATGAGCGTGCACACCGACGCTTACAGCGTCAGTCGCGCCTGCGCCACCAGCTTCCAGGCCGTGGCGAATGTCGCTGAAAGCCTGATGGCCGGCACCATCCGCGCCGGTATCGCCGGCGGTGCCGACTCCTCCTCTGTGTTGCCTATCGGCGTCAGCAAAACGCTGGCCCGCACGCTGGTAGATGCGAACAAAGCCCGCACGCTGAGCCAGAAACTGAAGCTGTTTTCCCGCCTGTGGCCGCGCGACCTGCTGCCGGTTCCCCCGGCGGTTGCTGAATATTCAACCGGCTTACGGATGGGCGATACCGCCGAGCAGATGGCGAAAAGCTGGGGGATCACCCGGGAACAACAGGATGCGCTGGCACATCGTTCACACCAGCTGGCAGCGAAAGCCTGGGAGGAGGGCAAGCTGTCCGCAGAGGTGATGACCGCCTATGCTTCTCCCTTCCGCGAACCGCTGGAGCAGGATAACAATATCCGTAAAAATTCAACCCTCGCGGATTACCAAAAGTTACGTCCGGCCTTCGACCGTAAACATGGCACCGTTACCGCCGCCAACAGCACGCCGCTGACGGATGGCGCGGCGGCGGTGATCCTGATGACCGAGTCGCGGGCCAAAGAGCTGGGTCTGACGCCGTTGGGTTATCTGCGCAGCTATGCCTTTACCGCCATCGATGTCTGGCAGGATATGCTGCTGGGGCCCGCATGGTCCACGCCGCTGGCGCTGGAGCGCGCTGGCCTGACGCTGGCTGATCTCACGCTTATCGATATGCACGAAGCTTTCGCCGCGCAGACGCTGGCCAATCTCCAGTGTCTGGCAAGCGACCGCTTTTCCCGCGAGGTGCTGGGCCGCGCGCAGGCCACCGGTGAGGTGGATGAGAGTAAATTTAACGTCCTCGGCGGCTCTATCGCCTACGGTCACCCCTTTGCCGCCACCGGCGCGCGGATGATCACCCAGACGCTGCATGAGCTGCGGCGACGGGGAGGGGGATTTGGTCTGGTGACGGCCTGCGCGGCAGGCGGTCTGGGCGCGGCGATGATTGTGGAGGCTGAATAATGGATACTGTTTCCGCTTTTAAGCTTGAGGTCCGTGCGGACAAAATCGCGGTGATCACCATTGATGCTCCGGGTGAAAAAATGAATACCCTGAAGGCCGAGTTCGGCAATCAGGTGCGGGGACTGATACGCCAGATACGCGACGATAAGTCGGTGCGCGGCGTGGTATTTATCTCCGCCAAAGCCGATAACTTTATCGCCGGCGCAGACATCAACATGATTGCCCGCTGCCGCAGCGCGCAGGAGGCGGAAGCGCTGGCGCGCCAGGGGCAGCAGATTATGGCCGAAATCCATGGCTTGTCGATTCCGGTCATTGCCGCCATCCATGGCGCCTGTCTGGGCGGCGGACTGGAGCTGGCGCTGGCCTGCCATGGCCGCATCTGTAGCGATGACGAAAAAACCCGACTCGGGTTGCCGGAGGTACAGCTTGGTCTGCTGCCGGGTTCCGGTGGGACGCAGCGTTTACCGCGGCTAATCGGCGTCAGCACGGCGCTGGATATGATGCTCACCGGCAGGCAATTACGGCCGCGCCAGGCGCTGAAGGCCGGTCTGGTGGACGAGGTGGTGCCGCAGACAATTTTACTGCAGGCGGCGGTGGAGCTGGCGCTGAAGGGACGTCCGACCAGCCGCGAGGTGCCGGTTCGCGAACGCGTGCTGGCGGGCCCCCTCGGTCGCCATCTGTTATTTCAGTACGTCGGCAAGCAAACGCAGCGCAAGACCCAGGGCAACTACCCGGCGGTGAAGCGAATTTTGCAGGTCGTCGAGAATGGTCTGGCCCACGGCTGCAGCAGCGGTTACGCCGAAGAGGCCCGCGCGTTTGGCGAACTGGCGATGACCCCGCAGTCGCAGGCGCTGCGATCGATCTTCTTTGCCAGTACCGATCTGAAAAAAGACCGTGGCGCCGAGGCGGAACCCGCTCCGCTGAGAAGCGTTGCAGTACTGGGCGGCGGCCTGATGGGCGGGGGGATCGCCTATGTGACCGCCTGTAAAGGCGGACTGCCGGTGCGAATTAAAGATATTCAGCCGAGCGGGATCAACCACGCCTTAAAGTACAGCTGGGATCTGCTGAACAAACAGGTTCGCCAGCGCCGACTGCGCCCCAGCGAGCGCGATCGTCAGCTGGCGCTGATCACAGGCACTACCGACTATCAGGGCTTTGCCCATCGCGACGTGGTGATTGAGGCGGTATTCGAAGACCTGGCGCTGAAACAGCGGATGGTCAGTGAAGTGGAGCAAAACGGCGGGCCGCAGACTATCTTTGCCTCGAATACGTCGTCGTTACCGATAGGCGATATAGCCGCCCATGCCAGCCACCCTGAGCGGGTGGTCGGCCTGCACTTTTTCAGTCCGGTGGAGAAAATGCCGCTGGTTGAGGTGATCCCGCATAAGGGAACCGATCCGCAGACCATTGCCACGGTGGTGCAACTGGCTAAACGTCAGGGGAAAACGCCGATCGTCGTGGCGGACAAAGCGGGCTTCTATGTGAACCGCATTCTCGCGCCGTATATAAATGAAGCGATGCGTCTGCTGGTGGAGGGAGAACCGGTTGAGGTGATTGATAAGGCCCTGGTGAAATTCGGTTTTCCGGTGGGACCGGTTCAACTGCTGGATGAGGTGGGTATCGATACCGGCACCAAAATTATTCCCGTACTGGAGAATGCCTTTGGAGAACGTTTTAGCCCGCCTGCAAACATCATTGACGCGATTTTGAAGGACGATCGCAAAGGTAGAAAAAATAATCGTGGTTTCTATCTTTATGAGATAAAAGGGCGTAAAAGCAAAAAACGGCCCGACCCGGCAGTCTATCCGCTGCTGGGCATCGACCGCCCGCAGTCGCGGTTGTCCGCGCAGCAGGTGGCTGAGCGCTGTGTGATGCTGATGCTTAACGAGGCGGCGCGCTGCTTTGATGAGCAGATCATCCGTAGCGCGCGCGATGGTGATATCGGCGCCGTATTTGGTATAGGGTTTCCGCCATTTCTTGGCGGCCCGTTCCGGTATATGGATACTATCGGCGCGGGTGAAGTTGCCGCGATCCTGCAGCGCCTGGCCGCCCAGTACGGCCCACGTTTTACACCCTGTGACACTTTGTTACGCATGGCCGAACAGGGGACCACCTTTTGGCCAGCGGATGAACGGCTGACCTAAGTTGTGGTCAAAGAAGGTAAATCCGGCTGCGGATGACGCTGTTGATTGGCTGTTTTGTAAACAATCATTGACTATACTTACGCCATTGAGGTAAAAAACAGCGTTTCATTCGTTGAATGGATCAGGCACAATGCCCGGCCACCGGGTTGCCTGCGTATTGTCTTCGCAGGCTAAACTTCGGTGCTTCTGGTTAACAAAAGCGGTGCAATATGCAAGTTTTTATTATGCGTCACGGCGACGCTGCCCTCGATGCAGCCAGCGACTCGGTTCGTCCATTAACCGTATGCGGTTGTGATGAGTCTCGTCAGATGGCAACCTGGCTGAAAGGTCAAAAAGTGGATATTGAGCGCGTTCTTGTCAGTCCCTATCTGCGTGCGGAACAGACGCTGGATATTGTTGGGGAGTGCATGAACCTGCCGAAACATGTCGACGTGATGCCGGAACTCACGCCGTGCGGCGATGTAGGTATGGTGAGCGCCTATCTGCAGGCGCTGGCAAATGAAGGCGTGGCGACGGCGCTGGTCGTCTCCCACCTGCCGCTGGTGGGGTACCTCGTCTCAGAGCTGTGCCCGGGGGAAACGCCCCCGATGTTCACCACCTCGGCTATCGCCTGCGTCAATCTGGACGCCGACGGCAAGGGTGAATACCTCTGGCAGAAAAGCCCCTGCAACCTCAAAATGGCCAACGCCATCTGACGGCCCCCGGAGCTCGCCGTCAAGGCAGCTCCGGTGGTTGCCACTCCTCGACCTCAATCAGAATCAGCAGTGCGGCGTCACCGCCGTACTCTTTTGGCGCCTGATGAAAAGCCATGATGTGTGGATGCTGCGCCAGCCACAGCGGGGTTTGCTGTTTGAGAATGTGCTTGCCGTGCCCGTGCATCACGCAGGCGCAAAACACATGCTCGCGGCGGCAGGCGGCAATCAGCGCGCCCAGTTCCTGTTTGGCCTGCTGCTGGGTGAGCCCATGCAAATCGAGAAACAGTTCCGGCGAATAATCCCCACGGCGCAGCTTTTTCAGCTCAAAATGGCTGACGTCGGCGCGGACATATTTCGTCGAGCCTTCGGTATTCAGTAGCGGCTGAAACTCATCGGAAAAATAGTGGCTGTTGTCGGCCTGTTCCTGCAACAGACGCTTAGGGGCAACCTCGGTGATTTTCTTGCGCTGCGGGCGGTGCACGATGGTGTCCTGTTTGATCTTCCGCGTGCCGGTCATCAGCTGACGGAACAGCGCCTGATCCTCCTCGCTAAGCGATGTCTTCTTTTTCATTGTCCGCTCTCATTAATACTTTGCGCTAGTTTACCCGACTCAATATCCCTTCGGGCAAGGAAAACCTGTTTTTTCCCCCGCCACCCCACGCAAGAATGCTGATTTATCGCCGTCTTCATGGCACACTAGCCGCCGAATTTATAGCAGAGTGTGCCCTGGAGGATGTCGTGGATAAAATTTTTGTTGATGAGGCAGTCAATGAGCTGCATACCATTCAGGACATGCTGCGCTGGGCGGTAAGCCGTTTCAGCGCTGCTAATATCTGGTACGGTCACGGGACTGACAACCCGTGGGACGAGGCGGTACAGCTGGTGCTGCCTTCGCTGTATCTGCCGCTGGATATCCCGGAAGATATGCGCACTGCGCGCCTGACCTCCAGCGAGAAACACCGCATTGTAGAGCGGGTGATTCGCCGCGTGAACGAGCGTATTCCCGTCGCCTATCTGACCAACAAAGCGTGGTTCTGCGGCCATGAGTTTTACGTTGATGAGCGGGTGCTGGTGCCGCGCTCCCCGATCGGCGAACTGATCAATAACCAGTTTGCCGGTCTAATTAACCATAAGCCGCAGCATATCCTTGATATGTGCACCGGCAGCGGCTGCATCGCCATCGCCTGCGCCTATGCCTTCCCGGAAGCCGAAGTCGACGCCGTCGATATCTCCCCGGACGCGCTGGCCGTCGCCGAGCACAACGTGGAATCCCATGGCCTGATCCATCACGTGACCCCGATCCGTTCCGACCTGTTTCGCGATCTGCCGAAGCTACAGTACGATCTGATCGTCACTAATCCGCCGTATGTCGATGAAGAGGACATGGCCGACCTGCCGGAAGAGTATGAGCATGAGCCGGTTCTGGGTCTGGCTTCCGGAAGCGATGGCCTGAAGCTGACGCGCCGCATCCTCGGCAATGCGCCGGATTATCTCAGCGACGACGGCATTCTGATTTGTGAAGTCGGTAACAGCATGGTACATCTGATGGAGCAGTATCCGGACGTGCCGTTTACCTGGCTTGAGTTTGATAACGGTGGCGACGGCGTCTTTATGCTGACCAAACAGCAGCTGATTGACGCTCGCGCGCACTTCGGTATTTATAAAGACTAAAAAAAACAACACGCCAACATAACGACAAATAATGGAGCCGTGATGGCAGGAAATACAATTGGACAACTCTTTCGCGTCACCACCTTCGGCGAGTCGCACGGCCTGGCGCTTGGCTGCATCGTTGATGGTGTGCCGCCGGGCATTCCGCTGACCGAAGCCGATCTGCAGCACGACCTCGATCGTCGTCGTCCGGGCACCTCGCGTTACACCACGCAGCGTCGCGAGCCGGATCAGGTCAAAATCCTCTCCGGCGTCTTCGAAGGCGTCACCACCGGGACCAGTATCGGGCTGCTGATTGAGAACACCGATCAGCGTTCGCAGGATTACGGCGCGATCAAAGATCTGTTCCGTCCTGGCCATGCGGATTACACCTACGAACAAAAGTATGGTCTACGCGACTATCGTGGCGGCGGCCGCTCCTCCGCCCGCGAAACCGCGATGCGCGTGGCGGCCGGGGCGATTGCCAAAAAATTCCTCGCCGCGAAGTTCGGCATCGTCATTCGCGGTTGCCTGACGCAGATGGGCGACATTCCGCTGGCCATTAAGGACTGGGAACAGGTTGAACAGAATCCCTTCTTCTGCCCGGATCCGGAGAAAATCGACGCTCTCGATGAACTGATGCGCGGTCTGAAAAAAGAGGGTGACTCCATTGGCGCCAAAGTTACCGTCGTCGCCGACGGCGTACCGCCGGGCCTTGGCGAGCCGGTCTTTGACCGCCTTGACGCCGATATCGCCCATGCGCTGATGAGCATCAACGCCGTGAAAGGCGTGGAGATTGGCGACGGTTTCGAGGTGGTGAAGCTGCGCGGCAGCGAAAACCGCGATGAGATCACCAAAGCCGGATTCCAGAGCAACCACGCCGGCGGCATTCTTGGCGGCATCAGCAGCGGTCAGCAGATCGTTGCCAACATCGCGCTGAAGCCGACCTCCAGTATTACCGTTCCCGGTCATACCATTAACCGCTTTGGCGAAGAGGTGGAGATGATCACCAAAGGGCGTCACGATCCGTGCGTCGGCATTCGCGCCGTACCGATCGCTGAGGCCATGCTGGCGATCGTTTTAATGGATCATTTTATGCGTCAGCGCGCGCAGAATGGCGACGTGACGACGACAATTCCACGCTGGTAACCATGAAAAACACCGTTATCGCCCTGTTGGCGCTGCTGGCCAGCGCCGGCAGCCTGGCCGCCACGCCATGGCAGAAGATATCCCAGCCTATCGGCGGCAGCGCGCAGTCGATTGGCGCGTTCTCCAATGGCTGTATCGTTGGCGCCGAGGCGCTGCCGCTGAACGCTGTCGGCTATCAGGTGATGCGTACCGATCAGCGGCGCTACTTCGGTCATCCGGATCTGATTCAGTTTATTCAGCGCCTGAGCAATCAGGTGCACAATAAAGGCATGGGGACCGTGCTGATTGGCGACATGGGGATGCCGGCAGGCGGCCGTTTTAACGGCGGCCACGCCAGCCATCAGACGGGCCTCGATGTCGATATCTTCCTCCAGCTGCCGCAGACGCGCTGGACATCGTCCCAGCTGCTGAAGCCGCAGGCCCTGGATCTGGTCGCCAGCGATGGCAAACGCGTGGTACCGTCGCTGTGGAGTCCGCAAATCAGCCAGCTGATCAAGCTGGCGGCGGAAGATAGCGAAGTTACCCGCATCTTCGTCAACCCGGCGATTAAACAGCAGCTGTGCCTGGACGCGGGAAGCGACCGCCAGTGGCTGCGCAAAGTTCGTCCCTGGTTCCAGCATCGCGCCCATATGCACGTCCGTCTGCGCTGCCCGGCAGGCAGCCTGGAGTGCGAAGATCAGGCGCCACCGCCGGCCGGCGATGGCTGCGGAGCGGAGCTGCAGAGCTGGTTCGAGCCACCTAAACCCGGGTCTACCCCACCTGTGAAGAAGACGCCGCCGCCGTTGCCGCCTTCCTGCCAGGCGCTACTGGATGAGCATGTGCTGTAATGGATAGTTTTATCGAGTTGTTTTCCGTATCGCCGCTGGTGCTGGTGGTGCTTTTTTTTGTCGCCATCCTGGCCGGTTTTATTGATTCACTGGCCGGGGGCGGGGGCTTACTGACCGTGCCGGCGCTTATGGCGGCAGGCATGCCGCCGGCCCAGGCGCTGGCGACCAATAAGCTGCAGGCCTGCGGCGGATCGCTGTCGGCGACCCTCTACTTTGTCCGGCGCAAGGTGGTCAATCTCGCCGATCAGAAGCTGAATATTCTGATGACCTTTATCGGTTCAACCGCCGGCGCGCTGCTGGTCCAGCACGTGCAGTCCGATATTCTTAAGCAGATCCTGCCGTTGCTGGTGATCGGCATCGGTCTCTATTTTCTGCTGATGCCGAAACTGGGCGAAGCGGACCGGCAGCGTCGGCTCTACGGTCTGCCGTTTGCGCTGGTCGCTGGCGGCAGCGTCGGGTTTTACGACGGTTTTTTCGGCCCCGGCGCCGGTTCGTTTTATGCGCTGGCGTTTGTCACCCTCGCCGGGTTTAACCTGGCGAAGTCGACGGCCCACGCCAAACTGCTCAACGCCACCTCGAACGTCGGCGGCCTGCTGCTGTTTATTATCGGCGGGAAGGTTATCTGGGCCACCGGCTTTGTGATGATGGCCGGACAGTTTATTGGCGCCCGCGCCGGCTCCCGGCTGGTGCTGAGTAAAGGGCAATCGCTGATCCGACCGATGATCGTTATCGTCTCGGCGGTGATGAGCGCGAAGCTTCTCTACGACAGCCACGGGGCTGAGATTTTGCAGTGGTTGGGAATTCATTAATGCAACAGCAACACCATTATCAGCAGCTGATCGATCTCTTCGATAGCTGCTTTGCCGCAGATTTTAATACTCGCCTGGTGAAAGGCGACGATGAGCCGATCTACCTTCCGGCAGACGATGACACGCCATATCACCGTATCGTGTTCGCGCACGGTTTTTTTGCCAGCGCCCTGCACGAGATCTCCCACTGGTGTATCGCCGGCAAGGTTCGCCGCGAACAGGTGGATTTTGGCTACTGGTACTGCCCGGACGGTCGCGATGCAATGACCCAAAGCCAGTTTGAGGACGTCGAGGTGAAACCGCAGGCCCTGGAGTGGCTGTTCTGCGTGGCGGCGGGATTTCCGTTTAACGTCAGCTGTGACAATCTGGAAGGTGACGTCGAACCCGATCGCATCGCCTTTCAGCGCCGGGTACATGCCCAGGTGATGACTCTGCTTGAACAAGGGATCCCCGAACGTCCGGCGCGTCTTATTCGCGCACTACAACACTATTATCAAACGCCGCCATTGACGGCAGAACACTTTCCGTGGCCGGAAGACCTGCACTAAGGCCACACATTACATGACAAGAGGTAAGACGATGATCGCGGAGTTTGAATCACGCATTCTGGCGCTGATTGACAACATGGTAGACCACGCCAGTGATGATGAACTGTTTGCCGGCGGTTATCTGCGCGGCCACCTGACGCTGGCGGTGGCTGAGCTGGAAGGTGAGGGCGAGCATTCAGCTGAAGCGGTACACAGCAAAGTCAGCCATAGCCTGGAGAAAGCCATCGGCGCTGGCGAGCTGTCGCCGCCGGACCAAATTCTTGTGCAGGGCATGTGGGAAAACCTGTATCTGCAGGCAAAAAATCAGGCCTGAGCCATGTTGTAGCCCGGGTCAGGCGTCAGCCGTACCCGGGAAATTGCCTGCCCTCATGGTTTTATTTCACCGCTTTTCCCTTCAGCAGTTTTCTCACCCATAGCCGATTCGGATTCAGCGCCGCCAGGGTGTCGCTATCCAGCGGCAGTGGTTCAGCGCTCATCTGCGCCGCCAGTATCTCAGCGCTTAACGGCGCGGTGCAAATGCCTCGCGATCCGAGGGCGCCAAGCATAAACAGGTTATGAAAGACCGGCGCGCTACCGGCGCTATCCTGCCGTTCGTGGAGGTTGGCGTATTGCGTCAATGTCGCCGCATAGTCCGGGACGTTGCCGACCATCGGCAGATGATCGCGGGTGGCGCAGCGCACGCCGCAGCGGGCGTCACTGGCGCTGATATCCACGTCCTGCGGCCACTCCGCGCCCGGGAAGCAGTCGACCAGCCGTTGCCGGTTGTGCTGCTGATCTTCTTCGCTGAAGGTGGTGTCGGTTTTGCCGCGATGGTAGCTGGCGCCAATACAATGCTGCTGGTTTTGCGGATTCTGCGGCGTCAGGTAGCCGTCGTAGCACAGCACCTGGCGCAAGGCGGAAAGCCGCGGGGTGGTGGGTATATGGCTGACCTGGCCACTCACGGGGTAGACGGGCAACGGCGCGGTTTGCGCAAAATCCGCGATGCGGTGGCCGTTGGCCAGCACGACCGCCTGATGATAGCGCTGGTGGTTGAGCAGCCAGCCATCGCCTTCCGCACTCAGCGTCTCGACCTGATAACCATAATGCACGTGCAGACCGCGAGTCGCCGCCAGCGCCAGCAGCTCGGCGGTGAGCTGCTGTGGGCACAGCCAACCGCCGGCCGGATAGGTTATGCCGCCGCAGCCGGTCTCGACGCCGGTCAGCTCCGCGGCCTGATCCGCCGTCACCGCGCAGGCGATATCAGGGGGCAACTCCAGGGCCAGCATCTGGGCGATTTTGTGCGCGCTTTTTTCATCCCAGCCAAGCTGGGTGACCCCGCACCATTGATGATCGAACAGCACCGGCAGCGCGTCGTAGGTGCGGCGGGCGAAGGTAAAGGCGGCCGGGAAAAAGCGCGCCAGCGCCGGATCGTGCTGGCTTAACAGCGGGTAGAGCGCGCCCTGGCGATTACCGGAGGCGCCCTGCGCCGGGGCGTCGTCCGCGCAGTAGAGGGTCACCTGCCAGCCGCGACGCAGCAGCGCCAGGGAGAGCAGGGCGCTGGCGATACCGCCGCCGACGATGGCCGCTTCGCGGGCCTCGCTGCCGCGGCGGGCGAACCAGGGCGCGCGCGCCGGAAAGGCCAGCGTTTGCGCCATCTCGCCGGTCAGCATCTCCCGTTTGCGGCCGAAGCCCTTGGTTTTACGCAAGGTAAATCCGGCTTCCTGCAGACCGCGGCGGACAAAACCGGCGGAGGTAAAAGTGGCCAGCGTTCCGCCGGGACGCGCCAGGCGCGCCATGGCATTGAACAGATCCTGGGTCCACATGTCGGGATTTTTCGCCGGGGCAAAGCCGTCGAGAAACCAGGCGTCCACCTGCTGATTCAGCGAATCATCCAGCTCTCTGGTCAGCTCGTTGATATCGCCAAACCACAGATCGAGCGTCACCCGTCCGCCGTCGAGCAGCAGACGATGGCACCCGGCGAAGGCCGAAGGCCATTGCGCCTGCAGCTGTTCTGCCCATGGGGCCAGCTCTGGCCAGCGCTGGTGCGCCAGGCGGAGATCTTCCGCCTTCAGCGGATATTTCTCAAAACTGATGAAATGTAACCTTTGCAGGGTAACGTCCGGGTTATCGCGAACAAAAACGTCAAACGCCTGCCAGAGGGTGAGGAAATTGAGCCCGGTGCCGAAGCCGCTCTCCGCGACGATCAACAGCGGGCGAGGGTGGCTGGAGAAGCGCTCCGGCAGGCGATTACCGCCGAGAAAGACGTAGCGCGTCTCTTCCAGACCGTTGTCATTGGAAAAGTAAACATCGTCGAAATCTCGGGAAACAGGTGTACCCTCAGCATTGAATTCCAGGTTGGCGGGTTGTATAGCGTTTTGTTTCACGTAAGTTACTCGAATCACAAGGCGTAGCGCGATCTTAGCGATGTGTGCCTGAGGGCGCAAATTTATACACAAAATGTCTGATCGGACTTGTTCGGCGTACAAGTGTACGCTATTGTGCGACACGAAACTTAAAATAGTGCGACTTACAGAGGTATTTAATGAAACGTGCAGTGATTACTGGCTTGGGCATCGTTTCCAGCATCGGTAATAACCAGCAGGAAGTCCTGGCATCTCTGCGTGAAGGACGTTCAGGGATCACTTTCTCTCAGGAGCTTAAAGATTCAGGGATGCGCAGCCACGTATGGGGCAACGTCAAACTGGATACCACTGGCCTCATTGACCGCAAAGTAGTGCGCTTCATGAGCGACGCCTCCATCTATGCTTACCTGTCCATGGAACAGGCCGTTGCCGACGCAGGTCTGGCGCCGGAAGCATACCAGAATAACCCGCGTGTCGGCCTGATCGCAGGCTCCGGCGGCGGCTCCCCGAAATTCCAGGTCTTCGGCGCTGATGCCATGCGTAGCCCGCGTGGTCTGAAAGCCGTGGGTCCGTATGTGGTCACCAAAGCGATGGCTTCCGGCGTTTCCGCCTGCCTCGCCACGCCGTTTAAAATCCACGGCGTTAACTACTCCATCAGCTCCGCCTGCGCCACTTCCGCACACTGCATCGGTAATGCGGTAGAGCAGATTCAGCTGGGCAAACAGGATATCGTCTTTGCCGGCGGCGGCGAAGAGCTGTGCTGGGAAATGGCCTGCGAGTTCGACGCCATGGGCGCGCTGTCCACCAAATACAACGACACTCCAGAAAAAGCCTCCCGCACCTATGACGCCAACCGTGACGGCTTCGTTATCGCCGGCGGCGGCGGTATGGTCGTGGTGGAAGAGCTGGAACATGCTCTGGCGCGCGGCGCGCACATCTATGCCGAAATCGTCGGCTATGGCGCAACCTCCGATGGCGCAGACATGGTAGCCCCATCGGGTGAAGGCGCTGTGCGCTGTATGCAGATGGCGATGCACGGCGTGGATACCCCGATCGACTACCTGAACTCTCACGGCACCTCCACGCCGGTCGGCGACGTGAAAGAGCTGGGCGCCATCCGCGAAGTGTTCGGCGACAACAGCCCGGCTATCTCGGCGACCAAAGCGATGACCGGCCACTCGCTGGGCGCGGCGGGCGTACAGGAAGCTATCTACTCCCTGCTGATGCTGGAGCACGGCTTTATCGCGCCGAGCATCAACGTCGAAGAGCTGGACGAGCAGGCTGCCGGCCTGAACATTGTCACCAAACCGACTGACGCTAAGCTGACCACCGTGATGTCCAACAGCTTCGGCTTTGGCGGCACCAACGCCACGCTGGTGATGCGTAAATACAACGCCTAATCAGCACGCGATGCACTGAGGGGAGCCACCGGCTCCCCTTTTTTGTCATCTTGACAGGGTAAGGTCCCGCAGGCACACTGCTGGCGAATCCATTAGTCTCTCCACTAATGCGTAAGCGTTTAACGTCAACCAACGCGCCTTAACCCTGATAGTCAGGTGGAGGGGGCGTGTCGCTTTGCTCGCCTTACTCTGCGAATCTGGAGTAATGCATGTCCGCAGTCACTGAAACAACATCTCATTCTTCCGCGAATTTTTCGCTTTTTCGCATTACATTCGCCGTCTTTTTGACCTATATGACCGTCGGTTTGCCGCTGCCGGTGATCCCGCTGTTTGTCCATCAGGAGCTGGGATTTGGTAACACTGTGGTCGGCGTGGCGGTGGGGATCCAGTTCCTCGCCACCGTTCTGACCCGCGGCTACGCCGGGCGTCTGGCAGACCAGTACGGCGCCAAACGTTCCGTCCTGCAGGGGATGCTGGCCTGCGCCCTGGCCGGTGCGGCCTGGCTGGCCGCTGCGCTGCTGCCGCTGCCGGTGTTCGCGAAGCTGGGCCTGTTGCTGCTGGGCCGCCTGATCCTCGGGTTTGGCGAAAGCCAGCTGCTGACCGGCAACCTGAGCTGGGGGATGGGCCTGGTGGGGCCGGCCCGCTCCGGCAAAGTGATGTCATGGAACGGCATGGCGATGTACGGTTCGCTGGCGGTGGGCGCCCCGCTGGGATTGTTAATTTATAGCCATTTTGGCGTGGCGGTCCTCGCCGGCGTCACCATGACACTGCCGCTCGTCGCCTGGCTCATCAACGGGACGGTGCGCAAAGTGGCGGCGCACGGAGGCGAGCGGCCTTCACTGTGGAGCGTCATCGGCATGATCTGGCGGCCGGGGATTGGTCTGGGCCTGCAGGGCGTCGGCTTTGCGGTGATCGGCACCTTCGTCTCCCTCTATTTTGCCAGCCATCACTGGCCGATGGCCGGCTTTACCCTGACGGCGTTTGGCGGCGCTTTTGTGCTGATGCGGGTGCTGTTCGGCTGGATGCCGGATCGGTTTGGCGGCGTTAAAGTGGCGATGGTCTCGCTGCTGATAGAGGCGGTCGGTCTGACGCTGTTGGGGCTGGCGTCGGGCGTCTGGGTAGCGCTGGCCGGCGCGGCGCTGACCGGATGCGGCTGTTCGCTTATTTTCCCGTCGCTTGGCGTGGAGGTGGTGAAGCGCGTCCCGGCGCAGGTGCGCGGCACTGCGCTCGGCGGCTATGCGGCCTTTCAGGATATCTCTTATGGCCTGACCGGGCCGCTGACCGGTCTACTGGCCACTTCGCTGGGCTACTCGTCGGTATTTCTTGCCGGCGCCCTCTGCGCGGCACTGGGGATCCTCGTCACCCTCATCTCATTTCGCCGCTAAGTTGTTGTCCGGCCTGAAACCGCTGTAGTCAACACCGTGGCGTTTGGCATGAAAGGGAGCCGTGAACGCCACCTGTGCCTGCTGGGCTACAGCAGGAGCCACAGCACCAGGAGCAGGACAACCGCTCCCAGCGCCAGCTGCCAGGGCTTAGCGGCCCATGTCCGCCTGGTCACGGGCTCCTCCTGCGGGATCGCCAGCGTCTCCTGGGCGCGGGCTACCCGCAGCACAAACACCTTGTTCAACAGCGCCAGGATCTGCGCCGGGCTCAGCGTGGTCTGCGGCGTAACCTGCCAGTTGCGACGGGCAAAGTCGACAATCTTCTGCCACTCTGCGGCCTCAAGCGGCTGCTTGAGCGCTCCCTGCAGCGAGGTCAACGTCGGCGCGGTTTGCGCGCTGAGGGTCTGCCGCGCCTGTAGCCAGTAGGAAAGCGG
Source organism: Klebsiella sp. GG_Kp173 (assembly GCF_040062415.1). NCBI lineage: Bacteria > Pseudomonadati > Pseudomonadota > Gammaproteobacteria > Enterobacterales > Enterobacteriaceae > Klebsiella > Klebsiella sp. GG_Kp173. The sequence continues at coordinate 191,828 of NZ_JBEAFZ010000087.1, read as the reverse complement.
CGTGAAGTGCGTCGCCGGGATCAGCTCCCCGGACTTGACGCCGCAAAGTTCCAGCATGGACTGCCAAATCAGCTTGCTTGGTTCGCCAGTGGCGGCCGCCAGCTTCGTCACCAGCTGATTGAGCGTGTTGTGCTCGGCTGGCAACAGCGGGCGGAGGGTCGGCGGGCGCTGCTGCGGCTGCGGGATAGACAGCTGACCACGCTGCAGCAGATGCAGAATGTGCTCCAGTTGCGTCTGGCTGAGGGCATGCAGCGCCGTTTGCCCATAATGCTGACGAATATAATCGCTCACCGCCTGGCGGTTATTGCCCTGGCCGAGCAGATCGCTGAGCTGCGCCAGGGTCTGGCGATGATGATGATTGTCCTGCGCGGCGGCTAAGCGCTGGTTGAGACTGGCCTCTGCGGCGCTGAAATGGCGGGCCAGCAGGGGCGTGTCGCCTTTTAGTCCGAGATCATGTTTGACGCAGGCCCACACTTCCGCATTCTGCTGCGAGGTCAGCGCCACCAGGCGCGTGATCAATCGCTCCAGGACGGTGCGTTGCTGCATGGAAAGCGAAGGTTCGCCGGTGGCGGCAGTGCCTGATGGGCCTCGCCCAGGAGGACGGTCTGGCATATCTGCAAGGGGGTGCGTCATGATTCATCCTTTCGATATCGCGGTACTGGAACCAGGTGATGAGTATGCCTGGCGGCCAGATTATGGCACACTTCCCCGGTTAACTCTCGTTCTCAGACAGGTACTGAACTGTGAAAATCCTCGTTGATGAAAATATGCCCTATGCCCGTGAGCTTTTTAGCCGTTTAGGCGACGTGCAGGCGATCCCGGGCCGCCCGGTTCCGGCCGATGCCCTGACCGATGCGGATGCCTTAATGGTGCGCTCGGTCACCCGGGTCAATGAAGCATTGCTTGCCGGCAAGGCCATCAGGTTCGTCGGCACCGCGACCGCAGGCACCGATCATGTCGATCAGGCGTGGCTGCAGCAGGCGGGGATTGGTTTCTCCGCGGCGCCCGGCTGCAACGCCATCGCGGTGGTGGAGTATGTCTTTTCAGCGCTGCTGATGCTGGCCGAACGTGACGGCTTCTCGCTGCGCGATCGCACCGTCGGGATCGTCGGCGTCGGTAACGTCGGCGGGCGGCTGCAAAAGCGCCTGGAGGCGTTGGGTATCAAAACCCTGCTTTGCGATCCCCCGCGTGCCGACCGCGGCGACGAAGGCGACTTCCGCTCCCTCGACGATCTGGTCCAGCAAGCTGATGTCATCACCTTCCATACCCCGCTGTATAAAGAAGGGCAATATAAAACCCTGCATCTGGCGGATGAGGCGCTGATTAGCCGCCTGAAGCCCGGAACGATTTTGATCAACGCCTGCCGCGGGCCGGTGGTGGATAACGCTGCGTTGCTGAAACGACTGGAAGCCGGTCAGTCCCTGAGCGTGGTGCTGGACGTTTGGGAGCCGGAGCCGGATCTCAACGTAGAGCTTCTTAAGCGAGTGGATATCGGCACGGCGCATATCGCCGGCTATACCCTTGAAGGGAAGGCGCGCGGGACGACGCAGGTGTTCGAAGCCTATAGCGCCTTTATCGGCCATCCGCAGCAGGTGGCGCTGGATACCCTGTTGCCGGCCCCGGAGTTTGGCCGCATCACCCTGCATGGCCCGCTCGATCAGCCGACGCTGAAAAGACTGGTTCATTTGGTGTATGATGTGCGCCGCGATGATGCGCCGCTGCGGAAGGTGGCGGGCGTCGCCGGTGAATTCGACAAGCTGCGTAAAAATTATCAGGAACGTCGCGAATGGTCTTCGCTGTACGTGCAGTGCAGCGATGAGCAGGCGGCGGCCCTGTTGCGCCAGCTCGGTTTTAACGCCGTGCATCATCCTGTTCGTTAATGTCTTCTTAATGCCCCTGCCGGATACTCCGGCAGGGCCGCTTTATTTCTGGAGTAAACCACCATGTCTGAAGGCTGGAATATTGCCGTACTGGGCGCAACGGGCGCCGTAGGCGAAGCCCTGCTCGAAACTCTTGCTGAACGCCAGTTCCCGGTGGGGGAGATTTTTGCTCTGGCGCGCAATGAAAGCGCGGGCGAACATCTGCGTTTTGGTGGCAAGTCGGTGATCGTCAAGGACGCCGCCGAGTTTGACTGGACCCAGGCCCAGCTGGCTTTCTTTGCCGCAGGCGCAGAAGCCAGTGCGGCGTATGTCGAAGATGCCACAAACTCCGGGTGTCTGGTTATCGATCTCAGCGGCCTGTTTGCGCTGGAGCCGGACGTACCGCTGGTGGTGCCTGACGTGAACCCGTTTGTGTTAGGCGATTACCGCAACCGCAATCTGATTGCGGTGCCCAACAGTCTGACCAGCCAGCTGCTGACGGCGCTCAAGCCGCTTATCGATCAGGGTGGACTGTCGCGCATTAGCGTCACTAACCTCCTCTCCGCCTCAGGGCAGGGGAAAAAAGCGGTGGATGCGCTGGCAGGGCAGAGCGCCAAGCTGTTGAACGGCATCCCCATCGATGAAGACGATTTCTTTGGCCGCCAGCTGGCGTTCAACATGCTGCCGCTGCTGCCGGATCGTGAAGGTAGCGTGCGCGAAGAGCGCCGTATCGTCGATGAAGCGCGCAAAATTCTGCAGGATGACGGGCTGATGATCTCCGCCAGCGTCGTCCAGTCGCCGGTCTTCTACGGCCATGCGCAGATGGTGAACTTTGAAGCGATGCGTCCGCTGGCGGCGGAAGAGGCGCGTGACGCCTTTACCCGCGGCGAAGAGATCGAACTGTCTGAAGAGGGCGAATTCCCTACTCAGGTTGGCGACGCCTCCGGTAACGCCCGTCTCTCCATCGGCTGCGTGCATAATGATTACGGCATGCCTGAGCAGGTCCAGTTCTGGTCGGTGGCGGATAACGTCCGCTTCGGCGGCGCGCTGATGGCGGTGAAGATCGCCGAGAAGCTGATTGAGGAGTACCTGTACTGATGTCTGAGATGGAGCAACAGCCGGTCTGTAAAATCGCGCTGGGCATCGAGTACGACGGTAGCAAATATTACGGCTGGCAGCGGCAAAACGAAGTGCGCAGCGTGCAGGAGAAGCTGGAAAAGGCGCTCTCGCAGGTGGCGAACGAACCGATTACCGTCTTTTGCGCCGGCCGCACCGACGCCGGTGTCCATGGCACCGGCCAGGTTGTGCATTTCGAAACCCGGGCGCAGCGTAAAGATGCCGCCTGGACGCTGGGGGTAAATGCGAATTTACCTGGTGACATCGCGGTGCGTTGGGTCAAACATGTACCGGCGGATTTTCATGCCCGGTTCAGCGCTACGGCGCGCCGCTATCGTTACGTCATCTATAATCATCGCCTGCGTCCGGCGGTATTGAGTCATGGCGTCACGCATTTTCACCAGCCGCTCGACGCCGCGCGCATGCAGCGCGCCGCGCAGTGTCTGCTGGGGGAGAATGACTTTACCTCGTTTCGCGCAGTGCAGTGCCAGTCGCGAACCCCGTGGCGCAACGTGATGCACATTAACGTTACCCGCTACGGCGCTTATGTGGTGGTGGATATCAAAGCGAATGCCTTTGTACATCATATGGTCAGGAATATTGTGGGCAGCCTGATGGAAATCGGCGCCGGAAACCAGCCGGAGAGCTGGATGGCAGAACTGCTGGCAGCAAAAGACAGGACGCTCGCTGCGGCAACGGCAAAAGCGGAAGGGTTGTATCTGGTGTCGGTGGATTACCCGGCCCATTATGATTTACCGGTGCTGCCAATGGGCCCGCTGTTTCTGGCGGACTAATAGGGTCATTAAGGGTAAAGACAAACATGGACTTGATTCATTTTTTAATTGATTTCATCCTGCATATTGATGTGCACCTGGCCGAGCTGGTCGCCCAGTACGGCGTCTGGGTTTATGCCATTCTGTTTTTGATTCTGTTCTGCGAAACCGGGCTGGTGGTGACGCCGTTCCTGCCGGGAGATTCCCTGCTGTTCGTCGCGGGCGCGCTCTCGGCCCTGCCCACCAACGATCTTAATGTCCATCTGATGGTATTGCTGATGGTCATCGCGGCGATCGTCGGCGATGCGGTCAACTACACCATTGGCCGGCTGTTCGGCGAAAAGCTGTTCAGCAATCCGAACTCGAAGATTTTCCGTCGCAGCTATCTGGATAAAACCCATAGCTTCTACGAACGTCACGGCGGAAAAACCATTATCCTCGCGCGCTTTGTGCCGATAGTCCGAACCTTCGCGCCGTTTGTGGCGGGAATGGGGCATATGTCCTATCGTCATTTTGCGGCCTATAACGTCGTCGGGGCGCTGCTGTGGGTGCTGCTGTTCACCTACGCCGGCTATCTGTTTGGCGATCTGCCGGTGGTGCAGGAGAACCTGAAGCTGCTGATCGTGGCGATCATCGTGCTTTCCGTCCTGCCGGGCGTGATTGAGATTATTCGCCATAAGCGGGCGGCGGCGAAGCAGGCGAAGTAGTTTAGCCTGTGTTGCGCGTGACGGTGCAGAGCGTCACGCGCAGCGGTTTGACCACTTTTTTATCCCATGTTCCGGGATGATATGATTTAATGTGCAACATTCATGGTCTGTAAGAGGCAAAAATGGCATTATGCGCCCCTTACGACAAAACTGGCATCGACCAGGTTCAGGCAGAAAGGTTATCAATGAGCTGGATTGAACGAATTAAAAGCAACATCACTCCCACCCGCAAGGCGAGCATTCCTGAGGGTGTATGGACCAAGTGCGACAGCTGCGGTCAGGTACTCTACCGCGCCGAGCTGGAGCGCAACCTGGAGGTTTGTCCTAAGTGCGATCACCATATGCGCATGTCGGCGCGTAATCGCCTGCATAGCCTGTTGGATGAAGGTTCTCTGGTGGAACTGGGAAGCGAACTTGAGCCAAAAGATGTGCTGAAGTTCCGCGATTCAAAAAAATACAAAGACCGCCTGGCGTCCGCTCAAAAAGAGACGGGCGAGAAAGACGCGCTGGTGGTAATGAAAGGTACGCTCTACGCGATGCCGGTTGTGGCCGCCGCCTTTGAGTTCTCCTTTATGGGGGGATCGATGGGTTCCGTCGTTGGCGCACGCTTTGTGCGCGCGGTGGAGCAGGCGCTGGAAGATAACTGCCCGCTGATCTGCTTCTCCGCCTCCGGTGGCGCCCGTATGCAGGAAGCGCTGATGTCGCTGATGCAGATGGCGAAAACCTCCGCGGCGCTGGCGAAAATGCAGGAGCGCGGATTACCGTACATCTCTGTGCTGACCGACCCGACCATGGGCGGCGTATCGGCGAGCTTTGCGATGCTGGGTGACCTGAACATTGCCGAGCCGAAAGCGCTGATCGGCTTTGCCGGTCCTCGCGTCATTGAGCAGACCGTACGTGAGAAGCTGCCGCCGGGATTCCAGCGCAGTGAGTTCCTGATTGAAAAAGGGGCGATCGATATGATCGTTCGCCGTCCGGAAATGCGTCTCAAGCTGGCCAGCATTCTGGCGAAGCTGATGAACCTGCCGGCGCCGGTTGCCGCTTCGGAAACGCCTCATGAAGGCGTGGTGGTGCCGCCGGCACCGGATCAGGAACCCGAGGCCTGATAAAGCAGAGGGCAGGGCCTGGCGGCGCTGCCCTTTTTTATTCATACGCGTTAACCGTCAATTCTTGCGGGCATCATGGAAAAAGATCCTATTCCTCAGGCCACGTCGCCCCTGGCTACGTGGCTTTCTTATCTGGAACATCTGCACAGTAAAACCATCGACCTGGGGCTGGCGCGCGTCAGCGAGGTCGCACGGCAGATGGATATCGTCAAACCGGCGCCGTTCGTCTTTACGGTCGCGGGCACCAATGGCAAAGGCACCACCTGCCGCACGCTGGAAACCGTCCTGATGGCAGCCGGCTATAAAGTGGGGGTCTACAGCTCTCCGCATCTGGTGCGTTACACCGAACGCGTGCGCATTCAGGGAGCGGAACTGCCGGAGGCGGCGCATACGGCCTCGTTTGCGGAGATTGAAGCGGCGCGGGGCGACATCTCGCTGACCTACTTTGAGTACGGCACGCTCTCTGCGCTATGGTTGTTTAAGCAGGCGCAGCTGGATGTGGTGATCCTGGAGGTGGGGCTCGGCGGCCGTCTCGACGCCACTAATATCGTGGATGCCGATGTCGCCGTGGTTACCAGCATCGCTCTCGATCATACCGACTGGCTGGGACCGGATCGCGAAAGTATCGGCCGGGAGAAAGCCGGTATCTTCCGTGCCGGAAAACCGGCGGTAGTAGGGGAGCCGGATATGCCGCACACCATTGCTGAAGTGGCGAGCGAGAAGGGCGCCCTGCTCCAGCGCCGCGGCGTCGACTGGCGCTATGAGGTGGAAGGCGAGACATGGTCTTTCCGCGACGCGGGCGGGGCGTTAAGCCGCCTGCCTCTGCCTCAGGTGCCGTTGCCGAACGCCGCCACGGCCGTGGCGGCGCTGCGCGCCAGCGGACTTGCCGTGGATGACGCTATCCTGCGCGCGGGGATCCGCGACGCGATGCTGCCGGGACGCTTTCAGATAATCAGCGACGCCCCGCGGGTGATCCTCGATGTGGCGCATAACCCGCACGCGGCGGCTTATCTCGCCGGGCGTCTCAAAACGTTAGCGAAAACGGGACGCGTGCTGGCGGTTATTGGTATGCTGCATGATAAGGACATTGCCGGCACGTTGGCCAATCTGGCCCCGGAAGTCGACGCCTGGTACTGCGCGCCGCTGGAAGGGCCGCGCGGGGCGACGGCGGAGCAGCTGGTGGAACATTTGCGTGGCGGCACAGTCTATAGCAGCGTGGCGCAGGCGTGGCATGCGGCCATGGCTGACGCTAAAGTGGAAGATACCGTGCTGGTGTGTGGTTCGTTTCACACGGTCGCACAGGTTATGGAAGAGATAGACGCGGGGAGAATCGGTGGCGAGTAAGTTTCAGAACCGTTTAGTCGGGACAATCGTGCTGGTAGCGCTGGGGGTGATTATCCTGCCAGGGCTGCTGGACGGGCAGAAAAAGCATTACCAGGATGAGTTTGCCGCGATCCCGCTGGTGCCGAAACCGGGCGATCGTGATGAACCGGATATGCTGCCGGCGGCGACTCAGGCGCTGCCTTCGCAGCCGCCGGAAGGGGCGGCGGAAGAGGTGCGGGCGGGCGATGCCGCCGCGCCATCGTTAGATCCGTCGCGTATCCCGGTGAACAGCAACAGCTTCGATGACGTTCAGGAGCCGGTAGTGGCCGCGAAACCCCAGCCTAAACCTCAGCCGAAGCCGCAGCCGCAACAGCAGGCCGCGACGCCAACGCCACCGCCTGCTAAGCCACAGCAGCAACAACCGCAGCAGCAGGCGGCCCTGCCGGCGCCGACCGGCAAAGCCTATGTGGTTCAGCTGGGCGCGTTGAAGAACGCCGATAAGGTGAACGAGATCGTTGGTAAACTGCGGGCGTCGGGCTTCAAAGTCTATACGTCGCCTTCGACGCCGGTACAGGGTAAAATTACCCGTATCCTCGTCGGGCCGGATGCGTCAAAAGACAAGCTCAAGGGCCAGCTGGGCGATCTGCAACAGATCTCCGGGCTCAGCGGGGTAGTGATGGGCTTCACCCCGAACTGATTGTTTTTTCCACGATGCGGAAAGAACGCGGCGGGGCTAAACGCCCCGTAAACCCTGTCTCAGCCGCCCTGAAGAGGCGAAAGACAGTCTGGCGTTGAATGTTTTTTCAGCGCCATTTTTATTTCTGTAGGGCAAGGAAATCCCTACGCAAACGTTTTCTTTTTCTGTTAGAATGCGCCCCGAACTGGACGACAGGGCGTAAAATCGTGGGACGTATATGGTCTGGATTGATTACGCCATTATGGCGGTGCTGGGTCTTTCTTGCCTGGTCAGCCTGATCCGCGGCTTCGTTCGCGAAGCTTTATCGTTAGTCACGTGGGGTTGCGCGTTTTATGTCGCCAGCCACTACTACGCTGATCTGTCTGTCTGGTTTACGGGCTTTGAGGATGAACGGGTTCGAAATGGGATTGCTATTGCGGCGCTGTTTATCGTGACGCTCATCGTTGGCGCTATCGTGAACTATGTGATAGGCCAGCTGGTGGAGAAGACCGGTTTGTCAGGTACCGACAGGGTATTGGGGATCTGCTTCGGCGCACTACGTGGGGTGCTGATCATCGCCGCTATTCTGTTCTTCCTTGACACCTTTACCGGGATGGCGAAGAGCGATGACTGGCATCAGTCGCAGTTTATTCCCTATTTTACCCCCGTCATCAGATGGTTTTTTGAATACCTGCAAAGCTCGTCAAGTTTCTTGCCTAAAGTATAGACTTTAGGTCGTTGCTGAACGAGGAAAAGACGTATGTGCGGTATTGTCGGTATCGCCGGTGTTATGCCGGTTAACCAGTCGATTTATGATGCGCTAACGGTGCTCCAGCACCGTGGACAGGATGCCGCTGGCATCATCACCATTGATGCCAACAACTGCTTCCGGTTGCGTAAGGCTAACGGGCTGGTAAGCGACGTATTCGAAGCCCGCCATATGCAGCGTATGCAGGGCAATATGGGGATTGGCCACGTGCGTTACCCCACGGCGGGCAGCTCCAGCGCCTCCGAAGCGCAGCCGTTTTACGTCAACTCGCCGTATGGCATCACGTTGGCGCATAACGGCAACCTGACCAACGCCCATGAGCTGCGTAAAAAGCTGTTTGAAGAAAAACGCCGCCACATCAATACCACCTCAGATTCCGAAATCCTCCTCAATATTTTCGCCAGTGAGCTGGATAACTTCCGTCACTACCCACTGGAAGCGGATAACATCTTTGCCGCTATTGCGGCGACCAACCGCTTGATCCGCGGCGCGTACGCTTGCGTGGCGATGATCATCGGTCATGGCATGGTGGCCTTCCGCGACCCGAACGGCATTCGTCCGCTAGTGCTGGGCAAACGTGACGTAGGCGATGGCCGCACCGAGTATATGGTGGCCTCGGAAAGCGTGGCGCTTGACACCCTTGGCTTTGAATTCCTGCGCGATGTGGCGCCGGGCGAAGCGGTTTATATTACCGAGAAGGGCCAGCTGTTTACCCGTCAGTGCGCCGATAACCCGGTCAGCAACCCGTGCCTGTTCGAGTACGTCTATTTTGCCCGTCCGGACTCGTTTATCGACAAAATTTCCGTCTACAGCGCCCGCGTTAATATGGGAACCAAGCTGGGCGAGAAGATTGCCCGCGAGTGGGAAGATCTGGATATTGACGTCGTTATCCCGATCCCGGAGACCTCCTGCGATATCGCGCTGGAGATCGCCCGCATCCTCGACAAGCCTTATCGACAGGGCTTCGTGAAGAACCGCTACGTCGGCCGCACATTTATCATGCCGGGCCAGCAGCTGCGTCGTAAGTCTGTGCGCCGCAAGCTCAACGCCAACCGTGCGGAGTTCCGCGATAAGAACGTGCTGCTGGTGGACGATTCCATCGTTCGCGGCACCACCTCGGAGCAGATCATCGAGATGGCGCGCGAAGCAGGGGCGAAAAAAGTGTATCTGGCCTCAGCCGCGCCGGAAATTCGTTTCCCGAACGTGTACGGTATCGATATGCCGACCGCCAACGAACTTATCGCTCATGGCCGCGAAGTGGATGAGATCCGCCAGATCATCGGCGCCGATGGCCTGATTTTCCAGGATCTCAACGATCTGATCGAGGCGGTGCGCGCGGAAAATCCGGATATTCAGCAGTTTGAATGTTCTGTGTTCAACGGCGTGTACGTTACCCGGGATGTCGACCAGCAGTACCTCGACTACCTCGATTCCCTGCGTAACGATGATGCCAAAGCGGTTCAGCTGCAGAACGAAGTCGAAAACCTCGAGATGCACAACGAGGGTTAAGCCGTTCACGCGTCGCGGGCCCGCCGTTCCTGATGGACGGCGGGCCTTTTTTTCGCCCGGCAACGGTGCGTCAATGGTTGCGCCAACGGCTATAATCCGGCAAAGTCTGCGGCACGACGCGCAAGGGGTAACAGAACGTGAAACGACTGATTATTGGCATTTCCGGCGCCAGCGGCGCCATCTATGGCGTGCGGATGCTGCAGGTGCTGCGGGATGTGCCGGATATTGAAACCCATCTGATCCTCAGTCAGGCGGCGCGCCAGACGCTGGCGATGGAGACCGACTTTACCGTGCGTGAAGTGCAGGCGCTGGCTGATGTGGTGCATGATGCCCGCGACATCGCCGCCAGTATCTCCTCCGGCTCGTTTAAAACCGCCGGGATGGTGATTTTACCCTGCTCAATGAAAACGCTCTCGGGTATTGTCCATAGCTACACGGATGGTCTGCTGACGCGGGCGGCGGATGTGGTGCTGAAGGAGCGTCGTCCGCTGGTGCTCTGCGTGCGGGAGACTCCGTTCCATCTTGGCCATCTGCGACTGCTGGTGCAGGCTGCGGAGCTGGGGGCGGTGATTATGCCGCCGGTGCCGGCCTTCTACCATCGGCCGCAAAGCCTGGATGATGTTATCAACCAGACCGTCAACCGGGTACTCGATCAGTTCGACATTAGCCTGGAACAAGACTTATTTACGCGCTGGCAAGGGTCACAGGATTGCACCAAATAGGTGCGTGAAATGTACGCTTGCGCTGCGCTGGTGCAAATTTGTCGTCCCGATCAAATCCTCGACATTTATTTCGTCTTTTTGCGCTCAGGCGCTGCGGTTTCGCCAGTAATGCTGGTATCTTCCCTTTTAAGACAATCCTGCAACTTTATTTTAACAAATTTAACCCTGTTCCCGGCACGCACCGGGAAGATGGCACAAAAACTGCAGGATTGATCGGCAATCACCATAACAAGCAACGCACCACATCACGACACTTAAGGGTACTGTATGAAGAAGACGATTCTGGCTCTCTCTTTACTCGTGGGAATGAGCAGCACGGCCAGTGTGTTTGCTGCTCTGCCGCAGAGCATTCGCATTGGCACTGACGCGACCTATGCGCCCTTTTCGTCGAAAGACGCGAAAGGGGACTTTGTTGGCTTTGATATCGATTTAGGCAATGAACTGTGCTCCCGTATTAAGGTGAAATGTACCTGGGTCGGCAGTGATTTTGACTCCCTGATCCCCTCCCTCAAGGCGAAGAAAATTGACGCCATCATCTCCTCGCTCTCCATCACCGAGAAGCGCCAGCAAGAGATCGCCTTCTCTGACAAGCTTTATGCCGCCGACTCCCGGCTGATCGCGGCCAAAGGCTCGCCGATCCAGCCGACGCTGGAGGCGCTGAAAGGTAAGCACGTCGGCGTGCTGCAGGGCTCCACGCAGGAAGCCTATGCTAACGATCGCTGGCGCAGCCAGGGCGTTGACGTGGTGGCATATCAGAACCAGGACCTGATCTATTCCGACCTCTCCGCTGGTCGTCTGGATGCGGCGCTGCAGGATGAAGTCGCCGCCAGCGAAGGCTTCCTGAAGCAGCCTGCCGGGAAAGATTTCGCCTTTGCCGGCCCGTCCGTTAAAGACAAAAAGTACTTTGGCGACGGCACCGGTATCGGCCTGCGTAAGGACGACGCCGAGCTGAAAGCCGCGTTTGATAAAGCGCTGGGCGAGATGCGCAAAGACGGCACTTACGACAAAATGGCGAAGAAATACTTCGATTTTAACGTCTACGGCGACTAAGACTGCCGCAGGCCCGCGCTATCGGGTGGGCCTGCCGCCATGCTCGTGTAAAAGCCCTGAAAAGGTGCATCGTCAGACGCTGTGGATCATTTTAGTGCAAAGGCAGGCGCTTTTGTGGCTAAAAAATGCATAGTTAAGCGTTTGTGGTGCAAAAAAATGGCCTTTCTGGTGCATAAATCTTTGCCCTCAAGGGGCGAATAATGGCACGATAACTGGTGTTAATAGTTCTAATAAACCCGTTAGAATGACAGTCTGTCGAGGATAGTTATGAAAAAACTGGCGTTGTCTCTCTCTTTAGCGCTGGCCCTTTCCAGCGTTTCCACGGTCTTTGCCGCTATTCCGCAAAAAATTCGTATCGGTACCGATCCGACTTATGCTCCCTTCGAATCGAAGAATGCGCAGGGGGAATTGGTGGGTTTTGATATCGATCTGGCAAAAGAGCTGTGTAAGCGTATTAATACCCAATGTACCTTTGTGGAAAACCCGCTGGATGCGCTGATCCCCTCTTTAAAAGCGAAGAAAATCGACGCGATTATGTCTTCGCTGTCGATTACCGAAAAGCGGCAGCAGGAAATCGCTTTCACCGACAAACTGTATGCGGCTGATTCGCGTCTGGTGGTGAAAAAGGGCAGCCCGGTAACGCCGGATCTCGCCACCCTGAAGGGTAAGCGCGTGGGCGTGCTGCAGGGTACGACGCAGGAAACTTACGGTAATGAGCACTGGGCGCCGAAAGGTATCGAAATTGTCTCCTATCAGGGGCAGGACAATATCTATTCCGACCTGACCGCCGGCCGTATTGACGCCGCTTTCCAGGATGAGGTCGCGGCCAGCGAAGGGTTCCTGAAACAGCCTATCGGTAAAGATTATCAGTTTGGCGGTCCGTCGATTAAAGACGAAAAGCTGTTCGGCGTCGGCACCGGTATGGGGCTGCGTAAGGAAGACAACGAACTGCGCGAAGCGCTGAATAAAGCGTTTGCAGAGATGCGTAAGGACGGCACCTACGACAAACTGGCGAAAAAATATTTCGATTTTAACGTATACGGCGAATAATTCTCACGCCTCACCATTGCGCGTCCGATTCACGCGCAATGGTGGATGACAGACAGGGTAGGCAGCATGCTGTATGGGTTTTCACAGGTTATTTTGCAGGGTGCGCTTGTCACCCTGGAGCTTGCGCTCAGCTCGGTCGTTCTCGCCGTCCTGATTGGGCTGGCAGGCGCTGGCGCAAAGCTATCGAGCAATCGTCCTCTGGCGCTGGTATTTGAAGGCTATACCACACTGATCCGCGGCGTCCCCGACCTGGTGCTGATGCTGTTGATTTTCTACGGCCTGCAGATTGCGCTTAACAGCGTTACCGACGCGCTGGGCATGGCGCAGTTTGATATTGACCCGATGATCGCCGGGATTATTACCCTTGGCTTTATCTATGGCGCCTATTTTACGGAAACCTTCCGCGGCGCCTACCTGGCGGTGCCGAAGGGGCATATCGAAGCGGCCACCGCCTTTGGCTTCAGCGGCGGGCAGACGTTCCGGCGCATCCTGTTCCCGGCGATGATGCGCTACGCGCTGCCGGGGATCGGCAACAACTGGCAGGTTATCCTCAAGGCGACGGCGCTGGTCTCGCTGCTGGGGCTGGAGGATGTGGTCAAAGCCACGCAGCTGGCGGGCAAAAGCACCTGGCAGCCGTTCTACTTCGCCATCGTCTGCGGCCTGATTTATCTGGTATTTACCACCCTTTCTAATGGCGTACTGCTGCTGCTCGAACGCCGCTATACCGTTGGCGTCAAGAGGGCTGACCTGTGATTGAAATTATTCAGGAATACTGGAAATCCCTGCTGTGGACCGACGGCTATCGCTTTACCGGCGTGGCGATTACCTTATGGTTGCTGATCTCTTCGGTGGTCATGGGGGGCATCCTGGCGGTCTTTCTGGCAATCGGCCGCGTTTCGAGCAATAAGTTCATCCAGTTTCCCATCTGGCTGTTTACTTACATATTTCGCGGCACGCCGCTGTATGTGCAGCTGTTGGTCTTTTACTCCGGTATGTACACCCTGGAAATCGTCAAAGGCACTGAACTGCTGAACGCCTTTTTCCGCAGCGGGCTAAACTGTACGGTGCTGGCGCTGACCCTGAACACCTGCGCTTATACCACCGAAATTTTCGCCGGCGCGATCCGCTCGGTACCGGCGGGCGAAATTGAAGCGGCGCGGGCCTACGGCTTCTCTTCGGTCAAACTGTACCGCTGCATCATCCTGCCTTCCGCGCTGCGGATTGCGCTGCCGGCCTACAGTAACGAAGTGATCCTGATGCTGCACTCGACGGCGCTGGCATTTACCGCTACGGTGCCGGATCTGCTGAAAATCGCCCGCGATATCAACTCGGCCACCTATCAGCCGTTCACCGCCTTTGGCATCGCCGCGGTGCTCTATTTAATTATCTCGTATGTGCTGATTAGCTTGTTCCGTAAAGCGGAAAAGCGTTGGTTGCAGCATATCAAACCTTCTTCGACGCATTGAGAACGCCATGTCCGACAATAAATTAAACGTTATCGATCTGCATAAACGCTATGGGGAACACGAGGTGCTGAAGGGGGTCTCGCTGCAGGCGAAAGCCGGGGACGTTATCAGTATCATCGGTTCATCGGGTTCCGGGAAAAGTACCTTTTTACGCTGTATTAACTTCCTTGAAAAACCGAGCGAAGGCACGATCGTCGTCAGCGGCCAGAATATTGGCCTGGTACGGGATAAAGACGGTCAGCTGAAGGTGGCCGACAAGAACCAGCTGCGCCTGCTGCGCACCCGGTTGACCATGGTTTTTCAGCATTTCAATCTGTGGAGCCATATGACGGTGCTGGAGAACGTCATGGAGGCGCCGATTCAGGTGCTGGGCTTAAGCAAACAGGAAGCGCGCGAACGGGCGGTAAAATACCTGGCCAAGGTCGGGATAGACGAACGTCAGCAGGCGAAATACCCGGTGCATCTTTCCGGCGGCCAGCAGCAGCGTGTCTCTATTGCCCGCGTGCTGGCGATGGAGCCGGAAGTGCTGCTGTTCGATGAGCCGACCTCCGCGCTGGATCCGGAGCTGGTGGGCGAAGTGTTACGCATCATGCAGCAGTTGGCGGAAGAGGGGAAAACCATGGTGGTGGTGACCCACGAAATGGGCTTTGCCCGCCACGTCTCTTCGCATGTCATTTTCCTGCATCAGGGAAAAATCGAAGAGGAAGGGCATCCGGACGCGCTGTTCGGCGCGCCGAAAAGCCCGCGCCTGCAGCAGTTTCTGAAAGGTTCGCTGAAATAAACGGCTTACCCGGCGTCTGCGGGCGCCGGGTGGGATTCACGCTCCAGCCGGTAAATCCAGTCATCGTAATCGACGCCGTTCAGATGATAGGCTTTCTCCAGCACCTGCGTGCGCACAAAGCCTTGCTTCTCCAGCAGGCGCGATGATCCACGATTCTCTCCCAACACCCAGGCATTGATGGCCTGTACCCCCAGCGTGCTGAAACCATAATCGCAGATCGCCCGCAGCGCTTCGCTGGCATAGCCTTTTCCCTTAGCCTCGGGCAGCAGCGCATAGCCGACGTCGGCCTCGTGCGGATTTTTAGGGCTGATGCGAAGCCCAATATCGCCCAGCGCATCGCCGCGCTTATTACGCAGAACATACACGCCGGGATCGGCGCAGCGACTGGCGAACACGCTGCGCAACGCCTCCTCGCTTAACACTTCGCCCATAAAACGCATCACCTGCGGATCCTGGCGCAGGCGCAGAAAAAAGGGCCAGTCATCGGTAACAAAGCGGGTAAGCGAAAGGCGAGGCGTGGTGATGGTCGTCATAAGGCAGTCAATTCGAAGAAGAAAAGTCCTACCTTAGCACTTTGCTTCGCCAGGTAACACCGGCGAACCGGCCGGCTGGCGATGAACTCAGGCGCTTCAGGGCGTTGGTTGTCCGGGATATGGCGATGCTGCAGCGCCAGGCTGAGGCCATCCAGGCGTGGAGCATGAGCCAGCAGAATGGAATCAGGGGAGCCAATGCTCCCCTGTGTCAGCCATTAACTCAGCACATCCTTTAGCGCTTCGTCGAGATCGTACCAGCGGAAGGCGAAGCCGGCGGCTTCCAGTCGCTTAGGCAGCGCGCGCTGGCCGCCGAGCACCAGCACAGCGGATTCCCCCATCAGCAGGCGGATGGCGGCGGCAGGAACGCGGAAAATCGCCGGTCGATTGAGCGCATGACCCAGCGCGTGCGCGAACTGCTCGTTATGCACGGGATAGGGCGAAACCATATTGAATGGGCCGCGCAGATCGTTATCCAGCAGCCACAGAATGCCGTTAACCATATCGTCGATATGGATCCAGGCCAGGTACTGTCTGCCGCTGCCGATAGGCCCACCGAGGCCGAGCTTAAAGGCCGGGGTCATTTTGCCAAGAATACCGCCCCGCGGCGCCAGTACCACGCCGGTGCGCAGCAGACAGACGCGGGTGCGCTCGCTTTGCGCTTCGCAGGCAATTTGCTCCCAGCGGGCGCAGAGCTTATGGGTAAACTCATTGTGCGGCGGCTCTTCTTCAGTCACCACCACTTCGCCGAGGTCGCCGTAATAGCCGGTGGCTGACCCGCTGATCAGCACGGAGGGAGGAGTATCGCTGGCGTGGAACAAGCCCACCAGCCGCTGAGTGAGATCCCAGCGACTATGGCATAAGCGCTGTTTCTGCTCGGCGGTCCAGCGTTTATCGGCGATGGGCTCGCCCGCCAGATTGATGACGGCATCGATGTCATTGAGGTGGTGATGGCCGTCGAAATCGCGCCACAGCGTGACACGCGGATCGAGACGGGCGCGGGCGGTATCCGGATGTCGGGTGGAGACCGTGACGCTATGCCCAAGCTCCAGCAGTCTGGGTATCAGATGTCGGCCAATCAGGCCGGTACCACCAGTAAGCAGGATCTTCATACCACCTCCCTGACATGGTTAGCGCCGCCAGCTCATGGTCATGGATACCGAGTCGGCATAGCGCAGCGCGTGAAGTTTATCGATCTCCACTTCAGCATATGTGACCCAGTGATGTTCGCATGCGATATTCAGCACATCCTGAGTTAATTTTTCCAGCAGCGAGAAACGACCATTCTCAAGATGGCTAATGATGCGTTTGGTAATGGTGCGGTAGTTCAACGCATCATTAATGTCCTCGCTGTCGCGCGCTTTATCGGCAGGGTAGTGAATGGCCACATTCACTACCACGTCCTGGCGGTTGGCGATCTCTTCCTCTTTAATACCAATAAAAGTACGCAGGCGCAGGTTCTTAATACGAATAATGGCGTCTGGTTGAGACATTGCAGGCTTCCTCCGTGGTTTAAGTCCTGCAATCATACAACAAAGCGCGACGGGCGAGCAGGGGGTTAATAAGGCTGAATTTTTAGCATCGCTTCCACCGTCGCCGGCCGCTGCTTAATGCGCTCATACCAGTTATGCACCGCCGGATAGTTCGCCAGATCGATCCGCTGGCGGACATGGCAGTTTACCCAGGGCCAGGCGGCGATGTCGGCGATGCTGTAGTGGTCCCCGCCCAGCCACGGGCTGGATCCCAGGCGGTGATTCAGTACCCCATAGAGTCGCTGGGTTTCCACCTGAAAACGCTCAATCGCGTAGGGCACGGTTTGCGGCGCTGAGTGGGAAAAATGCTGATTTTGCCCCAGCATCGGCCCCAGGCCGCCGACCTGCCAGAACAACCACTGCAGGGTGGTATAGCGCGCCCGCAGCTCCCCGCTCAGCAGCTTGCCGCTTTTTTCTGCCAGATAGAGCAGGATGGCGCCGGACTCGAAGACGCTCAACGGCGCGCCGCCGTCGGCAGGCATGTGGTCGACGATAGCTGGAATTTTGTTATTCGGCGAAATCGCCAGAAACTGCGGATGAAACTGCTCCCCTTTGCCAATATCGACCCGAATTAGCCGATAGGCCAGCTGCGCCTCTTCGAGAAACAGGGTGATTTTGTGGCCGTTTGGGGTGGGTGCATAGTAGAGATCGATCATAATATTTCCCGCCGTCGTGGGTCGCAAACTGATCGAGTATAGGTGAAGCTGCGCGACCCGGGAAAAAATCCGCGAGCGGGGCGCCAGCCACGCAGCGGACGAGCAGTGACATCGCCGGTAAGACAGGCTATGTTGGTTTATTGCCCTGTCTACCAACCCTGAGGAAGTTATGAGCCAGCCTGTGATTACCCTGTGGTCCGATGCCGATTTTTTCTCACCGTACGTGATGTCTGTTTATGTCGCGCTGCAGGAAAAGAGCCTGCCTTTTAGCCTTAAAACCATCGACCTGGGCAGCGGCGAACATCTGCAGGCCGGCTGGACGGGCTATACCGCCACCCGTCGCGTACCGCTGCTGGAGGTTGACGATTTCGCGCTGAGCGAGTCTTCGGCGATTACCGAATATCTCGATGAGCGTTTCGCGCCGCCTGAGTGGGAGCGCCTTTATCCACACGATCTGCGAAAGCGGGCCCGCGCCCGGCAGATCCAGGCCTGGCTACGCAGCGATCTGGTGCCCATTCGTGAAGAGCGATCCACCGCCGTGGTGTTTGGCGGGGTGAAAATGCCGGCGCTCAGCGAGGCAGGCAAGCGGTCGGCGGAAAAACTGTTTGCCACCGCTACCACGCTGCTGGCCCACGGCGGGCAAAATTTATTCGGCGAATGGTCTATTGCCGATGCCGACCTGGCGCTGATGCTCAATCGTCTGGTTCTCAATGGCGATGAGGTGCCGGAGGCGCTGGCGGATTATGCGACTTTCCAGTGGCAGCGGGCCTCAATCCAGCGTTACGCGGCGCTTTCCGCCAAACGCGGAGGCTGATAACCCGCCGCGCTTCCGCTATCATAGAGGCATCGTAACCAGTGGAGATGGAACCTATGAAGCTGATGTTTGCCTCCGATATTCATGGTTCGCTACCTGCGACGGAACGCGTGCTTGAGCGGTTCGCGCAAAGTGGCGCCAGGTGGCTGATCATCCTCGGCGATGTGCTTAATCACGGGCCACGCAACGCGCTGCCGGAAGGCTATGCGCCGGCGGAGGTGGCCGAGCGGCTGAACAGCGTGGCGGAGCGCATCATTGCGGTTCGCGGTAACTGCGACAGCGAAGTGGATCAAATGCTGCTTCGTTTTCCCATGACCGCGCCCTGGCAGCAGGTGCTTGGCGAAGGCTACCGCTTGTTTCTGACCCACGGTCATCTTTATAGCCCGGACAATTTGCCACCACTTGCCGCTGGCGATGTCCTGGCGTATGGCCATACTCATATTCCGGTTGCTGAAAAACGCGGGGCGTTCTCTCTGTTTAATCCAGGCTCAGTGAGTATCCCAAAAGGGGGATATTCCGCCAGCTATGGGCTACTGGATGAGGGGCGTCTGCAGGTTTTAGCACTCAATGATAATCAGGTTATTGCAGAGGTCGCAATTTACCCGTAATTTAGCCCTCAATCATAAAGACGCGCCGCAAGAGCGCTTTTAAAGTAAGGTTTCCTGATGGCGGAACAGAATCATTTGGCAAGCACAGAATGGGTCGATATTGTTAATGAAAACAATGAGGTGATAGCACAGTCCAGCCGCGAGCAGATGCGCGCGCAGTGCCTGCGCCACCGGGCGACCTATATCGTCGTTCACGACGGAATGGGGAAAATTCTGGTGCAGCGACGCACCGAGACAAAAGACTTTCATCCGGGCATGCTGGATGCCACCGCCGGCGGCGTCGTGCAGGCTGATGAGCAGCTACTGGAGTCGGCCCGTCGCGAGGCGGAAGAGGAGTTAGGCATCGCCGGGGTGCCGTTTGCCGATCACGGCCAGTTCTACTACGAAGATAAATTCTGCCGCGTCTGGGGAAGCCTGTTCAGCTGCGTCTCCCACGGGCCGTTTGCCCTGCAGGAAGAGGAGGTGAGCGAGGTGTGCTGGTTAACGCCGGAAGAGATCACTGCCCGTTGCGATGAGTTCACGCCCGACTCGCTGAAAGCGCTGGCGCTGTGGATGACCCGTAACGCCGGCAACGAGTATGATGACGTGGAAGAGAGCGAGCGCGAATAAACGCGCTAACGCGTGGCAGCAACTGCTGTTCGCCTCCTGACAAAAAAAGGCAGCCATCTGGCTGCCTTTTGCTTTCTCTCAGCGGGCGATTACTTCTGCTGCTGAGCTGACTGGATCGCGGTCAGTGCGATGGTGTAGACGATATCGTCAACCAGCGCGCCACGAGACAGATCGTTGACCGGCTTGCGCATACCCTGCAGCATCGGCCCGATGGAGATCAGGTCGGCAGAGCGCTGTACCGCTTTGTATGTGGTGTTACCGGTGTTCAGATCCGGGAAGATGAACACGGTCGCGCGGCCAGCTACCGGCGAGTTCGGCGCTTTGGATTTCGCGACGTCAGCCATCACCGCGGCGTCATACTGCAGCGGGCCGTCGATCATCAGGTCAGGACGTTTTTCCTGCGCCAGACGGGTCGCTTCGCGGACTTTTTCTACATCGCTACCCGCGCCGGAAGTACCGGTGGAGTAGGAGAGCATCGCCACGCGCGGTTCGATGCCGAAGGCAATCGCGGAGTCAGCGGACTGAATCGCGATTTCCGCCAGCTGCTCTGCGGTCGGATCCGGGTTGATCGCGCAGTCGCCGTAAACATAAACTTGTTCCGGCAGCAGCATGAAGAACACGGAAGAGACCAGCGAGCTGCCCGGTGCGGTTTTGATCAGCTGCAGCGGCGGACGAATGGTGTTGGCGGTGGTGTGTACCGCGCCGGACACCAGGCCATCGACTTCGTCCTGTTCCAGCATCAGGGTGCCGAGAACCACGTTATCTTCCAGCTGCTCGCGGGCGACGGCTTCGGTCATGCCCTTGTTCTTACGCAGTTCGACCAGGCGAGCCACGTAGCTTTCGCGCACCACTTCCGGGTCGACGATTTCGATACCGGCGCCCAGCTCAACGCCCTGCGCTGCTGCAACGCGGTTAATCTCATCCGGGTTGCCCAGCAGCACACAGGTGGCGATCCCGCGTTCGGCGCAGATGGCTGCAGCTTTCACGGTACGCGGCTCGTCGCCTTCCGGCAGAACGACGCGTTTGCCGGCTTTGCGCGCCAGCTCGGTCAGCTGGTAGCGGAAGGCTGGCGGAGAGAGACGACGGCTGCGCTCGGAGGTCGCGGTCAGCGATTCGATCCAGTCGGCGTTGATGTAGTTGGCAACGTATTCCTGAACTTTCTCAATGCGCTCGTGATCGTCAACCGGTACTTCGAGGTTGAAGCTCTGCAGGCTCAGGGAGGTCTGCCAGGTGTTGGTGTTGACCATAAACACCGGCAGGCCGGTGGCGAAGGCGCGTTCGCACAGCTTGCTGATGCGCGCGTCCATTTCATAGCCGCCGGTCAGCAGGATGGCGCCGATTTCCACGCCGTTCATCGCTGCCAGGCAGGCGGCAACCAGCACGTCAGGACGATCTGCGGAAGTAACCAGCAGCGAGCCTGCGCGGAAGTGCTCCAGCATGTGCGGGATGCTGCGCGCGCAGAAGGTCACGGATTTCACGCGGCGGGTGTTGATATCGCCTTCGTTGATGATGGTCGCATTCAGGTGATGGGCCATGTCGATCGCGCGGGTGGCGATCAGATCGAAGCTCCACGGTACGGCGCCCAGCACCGGCAGCGCGCTGCCTTTTTGCAGCTGAGCCGGGTCGATCTTCACGACTTTCGCTTTGGATGAGTCGTCGAAAATTTCCGACAGGTCAGGACGGGTACGGCCCTGCTCGTCGACCGGCGCGTTCAGTTTGTTGATGATAACGCCGGTGATGCTGGTGTTTTTCGCGCCGCCAAAACTGTTGCGGGTCAGTTCAATACGCTCGTTCAGCTGTTCTGGCGTATCGGTACCTTGCGACATGACGAAGACGATTTCCGCGTTCAGGGTTTTGGCGATTTCAAAGTTCAGCGCCTGAGCGAACTGATGCTTACGGGTCGGCACCAGGCCTTCCACCAGCACCACTTCCGCGTCCTGGGTGTTCGCGTGATAGTTGGCGATGATCTCTTCCATCAGCACATCTTTCTGATTGCTGGAGAGCAGAGATTCAACGTGGTTCATCTTCAGCGGTTCAGCAGCGGTGGTGGTGGAGGAGCTGGCGCGAACGATGGTGGTGGTCTGGTCCGGGGCATCGCCGCCGGAGCGCGGCTGGGCGATAGGTTTAAAGACGCTCAGACGAACGCCTTTGCGTTCCATAGCGCGGATCACACCGAGGCTGACGCTGGTCAGACCTACGCTGGTACCGGTAGGAATTAACATGATAGTACGGGACACGGTATATCCTCTTTCGTTACCGCCAGTATCAGGCGGGATACAAAACAGCACCACCAGCGACCCGTCATACTCCACGTTGCACGTGCGTTGGCTCTACTTGCTCACCCCGGTCGCGTATGCGCCGGGGTTCTGCTGTGTCGCCGCCTTCCTGCAGCGCGAAGTATTGCGGGTCAGGGCTGGCGGTGTGGAATTATGCGGTCAGACGGCTGGCGTCTTGCGCGATGACCAGCTCTTCGTTGGTCGGGATAACCACGGCAGGACGGGTGCCTTCTTTGTTGATGAAGCCAGACTTGCCGAAGCGGGCAGCCAGGTTACGCTCATGGTCAACTTCGAAGCCCAGTACGCCCAGTTTGCCCAGCGACAGCTCACGCACCATCGCGGCGTTTTCACCGATGCCACCGGTGAAGACCACGGCGTCGAGACGGCCGTCCATCAGCGCGGTGTAGGAGCCGATGTATTTCGCCAGGCGGTGGCAGTAGACGTCCATCGCGCGTTTAGCGTCGGCTTTTTCCTGGTAGTTGTCTTCTACGTAGCGGCAGTCGCTGGTGACTTCGGTCAGGCCCAGCAGGCCGGACTCTTTGGTCAGCATTTTGTTGATGGCGTCAACGCTCATGCCCAGGGTGTCGTGCAGATGGAAGATGATTGCCGGATCGATATCGCCGGAGCGGGTACCCATCACCAGGCCTTCCAGCGGGGTCAGACCCATGGAGGTGTCAACGCATTTGCCGTTACGAATAGCGGAAACCGAACCACCGTTGCCAAGGTGGCAGGTGATGATGTTCAGCTCTTCAACCGGCTTGTTCAGGATCTTAGCGGCTTCCTGAGTCACGTAGAAGTGGCTGGTGCCGTGTGCGCCGTAACGACGAACGCCGTGCTCTTTGTACAGGCTGTACGGCAGGGCGTAGAGATAGGATTCTTCCGGCATGGTCTGGTGGAACGCCGTATCGAATACTGCCACGTTTTTGTCTTTCAGGTGCGGGAAGGATTTCAGCGCTTCAGCGATGCCGATCAGATGTGCCGGGTTGTGCAGCGGTGCGAAGGACGCCGCGTCTTTAATGCCCTGAATCACGGACTCGTCGATGACGACGGAGCTGGTGTATTTTTCACCGCCGTGGACGATACGGTGGCCAATTGCGGTCAGCTGAGCAGACAGTTCTGGTTTTTGTGCCAGAATAGTGTTAACGATAAAGTTCAGTGCTTCGCTGTGCGCGGCGCCCGCGCCTAATTCGGCTTCTTGTTTGCCGCCGTCAATTTTCCATTTGATACGGGCTTCTGGCAGGTGGAAGCATTCCGCTAAACCGGACAGGTATTCGTCGCCGTTAACGGCGTCAAGGATAGCAAATTTCAGAGAGGAGCTACCGCAGTTCAGAACCAGTACTAACTTACTCGACATGGAAGTACCTTTTTATGATACGTGGCTAAAAAAACGTCAGTGTGTCATTAGCGTAGCGCAGGATGACCTCGACATTTATGATTAACATCATGCCTTGTTCTGTTTTCAGGCACGATGAGATAAGTACATTTGATTTTATGCCATTTTGCATAATTTTCAGCCAATGGCAGAATATGCGATAATTTGACTAGCCTGGCAAAAGAGTCTATCCGCCCTTTCAGGCGGGCACAGGATACCTGATTGCGGCATCCTTTGCCAAAATCTTTTGAACGATGTCATGCATAGTTGGTGTTTTGCACGAATTTTTTAAGTTTTATATGTAAAGTTGAGGTAAAGCCATGTCGACCCCTGAGAAACGCCCCGTTAGCTTCTTTAGCTTGTTCAACCGCGGGCAGCACTACGCGAAGACCTGGCCTCTCGACAAGCGCCTCGCGCCGGTATTTATTGAAAACCGCATCATTCGTGCCACCCGCTACGCCATCCGCATCATGCCGCCGATCGCCATTTTCACCCTCTGCTGGCAGATAGCGCTGGGCGGCCAGCTGGGGCCCGCCGTGGCCACTGCGCTGTTTGCACTGAGCCTGCCGATGCAGGGGTTATGGTGGTTGGGTAAACGTTCAGTGACGCCGCTGCCGCCTTCCATTCTTAACTGGTTCTACGAAGTACGCGGCAAACTGCAGGAGGCGGGGCAGGCGCTGGCGCCTGTCGAAGGCAAGCCCGATTATCAGGCGTTGGCTGACACGCTTAAGCGCGCCTTCAAACAACTCGATAAAACTTTCCTTGATGATTTGTAATTCACTACGGAAAACGCATATAAAAGAAGGCGCATGATTTATGCGCCTTCTTTATTTCACGCCCTACCGTGCTACAGGAGTCACAACATGGAAATGACCAATGCGCAGCGTCTGATTTTATCCAATCAGTACAAGATGATGACGATGCTCGACCCGGACAATGCGGAGCGCTACCGTCGTCTGCAAACCATCATTGAGCGTGGGTATGGGCTGCAGATGCGTGAACTGGACCGCGAGTTCGGCCAGCTGACGGAAGAAACCTGCCGTACCGTAATCGACATCATGGAGATGTACCACGCGCTACACGTCTCCTGGACCAACCTGAAAGATGCGGCGGGTATCGACGAGCGTCGGGTCACCTTCCTCGGATTTGATGCCGCCACCGAAGCGCGTTTTCTCGGCTACGTGCGCTTTATGGTCAACGTTGAAGGCCGTTACAGCCACTTTGACGCCGGCACCCATGGCTTTAACTCGCAGACCCCGATGTGGGAGAAATATCAGCGGATGCTGAGCGTCTGGCACGCCTGCCCACGCCAGTATCATCTGAGCAGTAACGAAATTAACCAAATCATCAATGCCTGAGGGAGGTGCCCGTGCAGTGTAAAGGTTTCCTGTTCGATTTAGACGGGACGCTGGTGGATTCCTTGCCGGTGGTGGAGCGTTCATGGTGCAAATGGGGGGATCGTTTCGCCATTGACCATGATGAAATTCTCAGTTTTATTCACGGCAAGCAGGCCATTACCTCCATTCGCCATTTTATGCCGGGTCGCAGCGAGGAGGATATCCAGGCCGAATTCCGTTATCTCGAGCAGATGGAAGCCACTGATATCGAAGGCATCGTCGCTCTACCGGGGGCGTTAGCCCTGCTGAATACGCTCAATGAGGCCGGGATCCCGTGGGCGATTGTCACCTCCGGCTCGATTCCGGTTGCCCATGCGCGTCACCGTGCGGCGGGCCTGCCGATGCCGGAGGTGTTTGTCACCGCTGAGCAGGTGAAGCATGGCAAGCCGGCGCCGGACGCCTATCTGCTGGGCGCCGAGCGGCTGGGTCTGCCTGCCGGGGAGTGCGCGGTGGTGGAAGATGCGCCGGCGGGGCTCCTCTCCGGACTGGCGGCCGGCTGTCGCACTATCGCGGTCAACGTGCCCGCCGATGCCCCCCGTCGGGATGAAGCTGACCTCGTGCTGAGCAGCCTGGAAGATCTGGTGGTTGAACGCCAGACTGACGGCGTGGTAAATGTGCGTCTTAAAGCATAAACCCATGATTTCGCCCCGCGTCGTCGGGGCTTTTTTATGCCACTATGTCGACTCCCACTTGTGACAAGGAAACGTTGTGAACGGTGAATTGATTTGGGTTTTATCCCTCCTGGCCATCGCGGTTGTGCTGTTTGCTACCGGTAAGGTGCGCATGGATGCTATCGCCCTGATGGTCATTGTCGCCTTTGTCCTCAGCGGCACGCTGACGCTGACTGAAGCTTTTTCCGGGTTCAGCGATCCTAACGTGATCCTGATTGCCGCCCTGTTTATTATCGGCGACGGCCTGGTGCGTACCGGGGTGGCCACCAAGATGGGCGCCTGGCTGGTGAGCGTGGCAGGTAACAGCGAAACCAAAATGCTGATCTACCTGATGCTCACCGTCGCCGGGTTGGGCGCGTTTATGAGCTCCACCGGCGTGGTCGCCATTTTCATTCCGGTGGTCCTTAGCGTCTCGGCGCGGATGAATACCTCACCCTCGCGGCTGATGATGCCGCTGAGCTTCGCCGGGCTTATCAGCGGGATGATGACCCTGGTGGCGACGCCGCCCAACCTGGTGGTCAACAGTGAACTGCTGCGCGAAGGACTGCACGGCTTCAGTTTTTTCAGCGTCACGCCGATTGGCCTGGTGGTGCTGATCCTGGGCATCGTCTATATGCTGGCGGTGCGCTTTATGCTGAAGACGGATAATGGCGATTCCGCGCGCGATGGGCGAAAAAGAAGTACCTTTCGCGATTTGATCCGCGAATATCACCTCACCGGCCGCGCTCGCCGGCTGGCGATCCGACCCGGTTCGCCGATGATCGGTCAGCGGCTGGATGATTTAAAGCTGCGTGAGCGCTACTGTGCCAACGTGATCGGCGTTGAGCGCTGGCGGCGGTTCCGTCGGGTGATTGTTAACGTTAATGGGGTCTCGGAATTTCGCGCCCGCGACGTCCTGCTGATCGATATGTCTGCCTCCGATGTCGACTTGCGCCAGTTCTGCGGCGAGCAAATGCTCGAGCCGATGGTGCTGCGCGGGGAGTATTTTGCCGATCAGGCGCTGGATGTGGGGATGGCGGAGGTGGCGCTGATCCCGGATTCAGAGATGATAGGCAAAACGGTGCGTGAGATAGCCTTCCGCACCCGGTTTGGTCTCAATATCGTCGGCATGAAGCGCGATGGCAAAGCGATGGATGGTTCCGTGGTCGATGAGCCGCTGCAGCTCGGCGATATTCTGCTGGTGGTCGGCAACTGGCGGCAAATTGCCCTGCTGGCGAAGCGCGGCCGGGATTTCGTGGTGCTCAATATGCCGGTTGAGGTTGATGACGCTTCGCCGGCCCACAGCCAGGCTCCGCACGCGATTTTCTGTCTGGTGCTGATGGTGGCCCTGATGCTGACGGATGAAATCCCCAACCCCATCGCCGCGATCATCGCCTGTCTGCTGATGGGCAAATTCCGCTGTATCAACGCCGAAAGCGCCTACAAGGCGATCCACTGGCCGAGCATCATTCTGATTGTCGGGATGATGCCGTTCGCCCTGGCGTTGCAGAAAACCGGTGGGGTGGATCTGGTGGTTAAGGGACTAATGGACGTCGCCGGAGGCGAGGGGCCTTATCTGATGCTCGGCTGCCTGTTTGTGATGTGCGCGGCGATAGGCCTGTTTATCTCTAACACGGCCACCGCGGTGCTGATGGCGCCTATTGCCCTGGCGGCGGCGAAGTCGATGGGTGTGTCGCCTTATCCCTTTGCCATGGTGGTGGCGATGGCGGCTTCGGCGGCGTTTATGACCCCGGTCTCTTCGCCGGTTAATACTCTGGTGCTTGGCCCGGGTAAGTACTCATTTAGCGATTTTGTCAAAATCGGCGTGCCCTTTACCGTGCTGGTGATGGTGATCTGCGTTCTGCTGATCCCGGTGCTCTTCCCGTTTTAAGATATGCAGGCCGGGTAGGGGGCGACCGCTGCCCGGCCTGAAAAATTACAGCGGCGAATCCTGGCTGATTTCATCCAGCGACAGCTGGAAGCTCGGGACAAACACCTGCATAAAGTAATCCATCTCCGCGCTGCGCCGCGACGCCAGCGTTTTTTCCAGACGGCCTTTGGCCAGCAGAAATTCGTTGTTGCCCGCCGACAGCTCTTCGAGGCATTTCAGGTAGGCGCAGAGAGCGTCAGCCTGTTTGACGATCGACTGCTCTTCCTCACTGTAATGATGCTCGTCAATCAGCGGTTCGAAAATATCGCGCAGCTCGTCAGGCACCATATCCACTAGCTTCTGCTGGGCGATTTTCTCAATCGCCTTATATTCCTGAGCAATCTGTGAATTAAAATATTTCACCGGGGTAGGGAGATCACCGGTTAAAACCTCGGAGGCGTCGTGGTACATCGCCAGCAGGGCGATACGCTCTGGGTTGACCTGGCCGCCAAATTTGCGGTTTTTAATCGCCGCCAGCGCGTGGGCGACCATCGCCACCTGCAGGCTGTGCTCGGAGACATTTTCGGTGCGCACGTTGCGCATCAGCGGCCAGCGGTTAATCAGTTTCAGACGGGAGAGGTGGGCAAAGAAATGACTCTGACTCATAGGAACCCTTAATCAGTGACAACATCGGGTTCCATTGTGCGCAGGGATCGCCGCCGGATGCAAATGCCGGCGGCAGCACGACTAAAGCTGATGGTAGCCGGAGAGGAAGCGGCCAAAGCGGGAGATCGCCATCTCCAGGTCGTCTTCGCGAGGCAGGGTCACAATACGCACGTGATCCGGCCACGGCCAGTTAAAGGCAGTACCCTGCACCAGCAGCACTTTCTCCTGCAGCAGGAAATCGAGCACCATTTTCTGGTCGTCGTGAATATTGAAGCGTTTGGCGTCAATTTTCGGGAACATGTACAGCGCGCCTTTTGGCTTCATGCAGGAGACGCCCGGAATATCGTTGATCAGCTCCCAGGCGCGGTTGCGTTGTTCATACAGACGCCCGCCGGGAATGATGAATTCGCTGATACTCTGGTAGCCGCCCAGCGCGGTCTGGATAGCATGCTGGGCCGGCACGTTGGCACACAGACGCATCGAGGCCAGCATTTCCAGTCCTTCGATATAGCCTTTCGCGTGTTTTTTCGGGCCGTTCAGCACCATCCAGCCCTGACGGAAGCCGGCGACGCGGTAAGTTTTCGACAGTCCGTTGAAGGTCACCGTCAGCAGATCCGGCGCCAGAGCGGCAATCGAGTGATGCTGGGCTTCGTCGTAGAGGATCTTGTCGTAGATCTCATCGGCGAAAATAATCAGGTTGTGCTGGCGGGCGATCTCCACGATCTCCTGCAGCAGCTCTTTGGAGTAGACCGCGCCGGTGGGGTTGTTGGGGTTGATGATCACGATCCCGCGGGTGCGAGGCGTGATTTTGGCGCGGATATCGTCAAGATCCGGAAACCAGTCAGAGGATTCGTCACACAGATAGTGCACCGCTTTACCACTGGAAAGAGACACCGCCGCCGTCCACAGCGGGTAGTCCGGAGCGGGAACCAGCATCTCATCGCCACTGTTTAACAGCGCCTGCATCGCCTGCACAATCAGCTCGGACACACCGTTGCCGATGTAAATATCTTCCACGGTGACATCGCGCATTCCCCGTGCCTGGTAATGCTGCATGATAGCTTTACGCGCCGAGTACAATCCTTTCGAATCGCAGTATCCCTGGGCGGTAGGCAGATTGCGGATGACGTCGACGAGGATCTCGTCAGGGGCTTCGAAGCCGAAGGGCGCCGGGTTGCCGATGTTCAGTTTCAGAACCTTATTGCCTTCTTCTTCAAGACGTTTCGCTTCTTTCAGAACCGGTCCGCGGATGTCATAACAGACGTTCTCTAACTTGCTGGATTTTTCGATGGGGGACATGAATCTTGACCTTTTAGCTGTTATCGCCACTCCCTGCCGTGGAAGTCAGCACGGAACAATGTACTCCGCCTCCCCGCTGTTTTGAAGGCTTTGCAGGAGAAGATTTTGCTAATGCAGGATTTTAAGCGTAATTGATTTATCTGTTGGTTGCTGGTTTTTCCTATTGTTTATGCCTTTTCATGGCATTTTTTCGGTCGTCTATGTTGATGTAGTGCCTTTTTTACCATCATTTATCTGGTTTGTTGGTTAGGTAAACGGGGCGCTGGAGAATGGGGGGCGGCTAGAAAACGCTATTCTTAATCTCATAGCGGTTGATTTGTAATTTTGATGTTAAATAATTTTAATAAAAAACTGCGCGCAAGCGCATTATTATTATTTTTGACAGGTAATAATCTGAGGTTTGTTAATTTATATAAAATGTTGAAAAAAATTTAAAATTATCTCAGTTAATCCTTATTAAGGCTTATAAAAAGGATGGGAATCGGTTAGAATATCGCCGTTAATATCAGTGGTAGTCGGCATGAATTATGGCTGAATTGATATTTAATATATTGTTATTACAGGATTTTATTGTTCGTTGTTCGCCAAAAAGAAGTCCGGCGAAAGAGAGGCTTTCTCACCACTACTGCGCGATTTTCCGGGGCGACGTAAGACGCCTGGCTGGCCGTGGTAATAAATAATAATGAGAAATACGAACAATATATTACTCCGGTGTTCTGCGCATTTGCTCAGACGAGTACTTTGGCATGTAATAACGTTCGTCCAGTTGTTTATCCGCCATCAGACGGTGAGCACGAGGCTCAGGGAATAGCCGGAAACCTGGCGTAAAGCATCAACAAGGCAGGTCAGCGTTAGCCACCTGTAAGTGAAGAAAGATGATTAATACAACACGTCCGATACTCAACCTCGATCTCGATCTGCTGCGCACCTTTGTAGCAGTCGCTGATTTGAACACCTTCGCCGCCGCCGCCGCCGCAGTGTGTCGTACCCAGTCCGCGGTCAGCCAGCAAATGCAACGCCTGGAGCAACTGGTTGGCAAGGAGCTTTTCGCTCGTCACGGACGCAATAAACTGCTGACCGAGCAGGGCATCCAGCTGCTGGGCTATGCCCGCAAAATCCTGCGCTTTAACGATGAAGCCTGCATGTCGCTGATGTATGGCAGCCTGCAGGGGGGACTGACCATCGGCGCGTCGGAAGAAACCGCTGATACTATCCTGCCGTTTCTGTTAAACCGCATCGGCTGCTTCTATCCCAGAATGACGCTGGAGATTAAAGTCCATCCCCATGCCGTCATCATGGCGATGCTGAGCGCGGGAGAGGTCGATCTGGCATTAACCACCCATCAGCTTCCCGGTTTTACCGCTTTCACGCTGAGAACGTCGCCTACCCTCTGGTACTGTGCAGCGGACTACGTGCTGGCGAAAGGGGAATCGATCCCCCTCATCTTGCTCGAAGAGCCTGGCCCGTTCCGTGAGGACATCATCGCCGCGCTGGAGGCTGCCCGCGTCTCCTGGCATCTGGCTCACGGCGCCTCGTCGCTCTCCGGGGTGAAAGCGGCGGTGAAAGCCGGGCTGGGGGTCACCGCGCGTCCGGTCGAAATGATGAGCCCGGATTTGCGCGTGGCCGGCATCAGCGATGGCCTGCCGGTCCTGCCGGATACCCGGTACGTCGTTAGCTGCAATCCGCAGACGGTGGGCGAACTACCGCAGGCGATTTTTCAGTCTCTGAGCCAGGAGAGCGATCCCTGGCGCGCCGGGCCGGCACTTACTCCGGAAGAGGGAGGAAGCACCTTCATTTTGTGAGGTTATTTTGCTAACAAAGATCACAAAAACTGGTAACAGAATGTAAGTGCCCAAAAAGAGCCTCAAGGGTGGGTTTCCCGTCTGGTGGCTCTTTTTTTTGCACTATTATTGATGTTTTGAATCTTTTTTTTATTTCTTTGCAAGAAAATCAGCATATTGGCGTGACCTGGCGCTCACCTTGCCGACTTTTCCCAGCACTTTCAACACTTCCTGCTAATGTTAAAAAACCGGATGGATTGTTGCCGATTTCCTGGGGTAATTAACAAAACCGTGTCGCAGATCAAGAAAATACCCCTCTTTGGGGGGAGGAATCGAGGCTAAATCCTGTCAAAATAGCAGGGATTTTTGATTTACGACGGAAACGGACACGATTCAACAACACTAAAACCGAACAGTATGCAAGGTTATTTCGCATAAAAGGGCATTTAATGTTAATGAAAAGATTCCAATGTAAATTAATGTTATGAAAACTTTTGTTAAAGTTGACAAAAGGTTAAAGAAAGGGGTAAAAAGCCACGGCATCTGGGCTTCTCACATCTTCCAGGGACGCTTTTTTGCACGGTTATTTTTTATTCCTCCCGTGAAACGCTGTGGCGTTCATCTGCCAGTAAGAGCAGAGGGTTTTGGCGCTACACTTTTTTGGTTAAGCAATGCGTATGTCAACATCCACTGAAGTCATCGCTCATCACTGGGCATTCGCTATATTTCTCATCATCGCTATCGGCCTGTGCTGCCTGATGCTCGTCGGCGGCTGGTACCTTGGCGGCCGCGCGCGCGCGCGTAGCAAAAACACGCCGTTTGAATCGGGGATCGACTCCGTTGGTTCGGCCCGCTTACGTCTTTCTGCGAAGTTTTATCTGGTTGCCATGTTCTTCGTTATCTTCGACGTGGAAGCCCTGTATCTCTACGCATGGTCGACCTCCATCCGCGAGAGCGGTTGGGTCGGCTTTGTGGAAGCCGCAATTTTCATTTTAGTGCTACTGGCTGGTCTGGTTTATCTCGTTCGCATCGGCGCACTTGACTGGACGCCTGCGCGTTCCCGTCGCACGCTGGTTAACCCGGAAACAGACAGTCCCACTAACCGTCATATGCAGTAAAAGCGAGGCAATAAGATGGATTATACGCTCACCCGCATAGATCCTAACGGTGAGAACGACCGTTACCCCCTGCAGAAACAGGAGATCGTTACCGACCCCCTGGAGCAGGAAGTCAACAAAAGCGTGTATATGGGGAAACTCGAACACGCGCTGCATGACATGGTGAACTGGGGCCGTAAGAACTCAATTTGGCCGTATAACTTCGGCCTTTCTTGCTGTTATGTGGAAATGGTGACGTCATTCACTGCGGTGCATGACGTTGCGCGCTTTGGGGCCGAAGTTCTGCGCGCCTCTCCGCGTCAGGCGGACCTGATGGTGGTCGCCGGAACCTGCTTCACCAAAATGGCGCCGGTGATTCAGCGTCTCTATGATCAGATGCTGGAGCCGAAGTGGGTGATTTCCATGGGCGCCTGCGCGAACTCCGGCGGCATGTACGACATCTATTCCGTCGTCCAGGGCGTGGATAAATTCATCCCGGTCGATGTGTACATCCCGGGCTGCCCGCCGCGTCCGGAGGCCTATATGCAGGCGCTGATGCTGCTGCAGGAGTCCATTGGTAAAGAACGTCGTCCGCTCTCATGGGTGGTTGGCGATCAGGGCGTCTATCGCGCCAATATGCAGTCGGAACGCGAGCGTAAACGCGGCGAACGTATTGCAGTGACCAATCTGCGGACGCCGGACGAGATTTAATTTGCGCCTGCGGGCGGGAGAATCACTTCGCAAATCAATCTACAACAGCGCGAAGTCTCGCCCGGCAGTCACCACGGACCTTTTGCAATGGTGAACAATATGACCGATTTAACCGCGCATGACGCCGCACCAGCCTGGCAAACCCGCGATCACCTTGATGACCCGGTGATCGGCGAACTGCGCAACCGCTTTGGGCCGGATGCCTTTACCGTTCAGCCAACCCGCACCGGCGTACCGGTGGTATGGGTCAAGCGCGAGCAGCTGCTTGAGGTGGGTGATTTCCTGAAGAAATTGCCGAAGCCTTACGTGATGCTGTTTGACCTGCACGGTATGGACGAACGTCTGCGCACGCACCGCGATGGCCTGCCCGCCGCGGATTTTTCCGTTTTCTATCACCTGATTTCCATCGACCGCAACCGCGACATCATGCTCAAGGTGGCGCTGTCTGAAAACGATCTGCATCTGCCAACCTTCACCAAACTGTTCCCCAACGCCAACTGGTATGAGCGTGAAACCTGGGAAATGTTTGGTATTACCTTTGATGGCCACCCAAATCTGCGTCGCATCATGATGCCGCCGACCTGGGAAGGCCACCCGCTGCGTAAAGACTACCCGGCGCGCGCCACCGAATTCGATCCGTTTGAGCTGACCAAAGCCAAACAGGATCTGGAGATGGAAGCGCTGACTTTCAAACCGGAAGAGTGGGGCATGAAACGCGGCACCGACAACGAGGATTTCATGTTCCTCAACCTCGGTCCGAACCACCCGTCCGCGCACGGTGCCTTCCGCATTATTCTGCAGCTGGATGGCGAAGAGATCGTCGACTGCGTGCCGGATATCGGTTACCACCACCGCGGCGCCGAGAAGATGGGCGAGCGCCAGTCTTGGCACAGCTACATCCCGTACACCGACCGTATCGAATACCTTGGCGGCTGCGTCAACGAGATGCCGTACGTGCTGGCCGTAGAAAAACTGGCCGGGATCACCGTGCCGGATCGCGTCAACGTGATCCGCGTGATGCTCTCCGAACTGTTCCGCATCAACAGCCACCTGCTGTATATCTCAACCTTTATTCAGGACGTCGGTGCGATGACGCCGGTCTTCTTCGCCTTTACCGATCGGCAGAAAATCTACGATCTGGTGGAAGCGATCACCGGTTTCCGTATGCACCCGGCGTGGTTCCGCATCGGCGGCGTCGCGCACGATCTGCCGCGCGGCTGGGATCGTCTGCTGCGTGAGTTCCTCGAGTGGATGCCGAAGCGTCTGGACTCCTATGAAAAAGCCGCCCTGCGCAACACCATTCTGAAGGGCCGTTCCGTCGGCGTGGCAGCCTATACCGCCAAAGAGGCGCTGGAGTGGGGCACCACCGGCGCAGGCCTGCGCGCCACCGGTATCGGCTTCGACGTGCGTAAATGGCGTCCTTATTCTGGCTACGAAAATTTCGACTTCGAAGTCCCGACCGGTGGCGGCGTTTCTGACTGCTACACCCGCGTGATGCTGAAAGTCGAAGAGCTGCGCCAGAGCCTGCGCATTCTTCAGCAGTGCCTCGACAATATGCCGGAAGGGCCGTTCAAAGCGGATCACCCGCTGACCACGCCGCCGCCGAAAGAGCGCACGCTGCAGCATATCGAAACCCTGATCACCCACTTCCTGCAGGTATCGTGGGGCCCGGTCATGCCGGCCAACGAATCCTTCCAGATGATTGAGGCGACCAAGGGGATTAACAGTTACTACCTGACCAGCGACGGCAGCACCATGAGCTACCGTACCCGCGTCCGCACGCCGAGCTTTGCGCACCTGCAGCAGATCCCGTCGGCGATCCGCGGCAGCCTGGTATCCGACCTGATCGTCTATCTGGGTAGTATCGATTTTGTTATGTCAGACGTGGACCGCTAATTATGCACGAGAATCAACAACCACAAACCGAGGCTTTTGAGCTGAGTGCGGCAGAGCGTGAGGCTATTGAGCACGAGAAGCACCACTACGAAGACCCGCGTGCGGCGTCCATCGAAGCGCTGAAAATCGTTCAGAAACAGCGCGGCTGGGTGCCGGATGGCGCGATCTACGCCATTGCCGATGTGCTGGGCATCCCGGCCAGCGACGTCGAAGGCGTGGCGACGTTCTACAGCCAAATTTTCCGCCAGCCGGTTGGCCGTCACGTGATCCGCTACTGCGACAGCGTGGTGTGTCACATTACCGGCTATCAGGGGATTCAGGCCGCCATCGAGAAGAAGCTGAACATCAAGCCAGGGCAGACCACCTTTGATGGCCGCTTTACCCTGCTGCCGACCTGCTGCCTGGGCAACTGCGACAAGGGACCGACCATGATGATTGATGAGGACACTCACAGCCATCTGACGCCGGAGGCAATTCCTGACCTGCTGGAGCAGTACAAATGAAAACCGTAATTCGTACTGCGGAAACGCATCCGCTCACCTGGCGCCTGCGCGACGACAAGCAGCCGGTCTGGCTGGACGAGTATCGCAGCAAAAATGGCTATGAAGGGGCGCGAAAAGCGCTGACCGGCATGGCGCCGGACGAGATCGTCACGGCGGTAAAAGACGCTGGCCTGAAAGGGCGCGGCGGCGCGGGCTTCTCCACCGGTCTGAAGTGGAGCCTGATGCCGAAAGACGAATCCATGAACATCCGCTACCTGCTGTGTAACGCCGATGAGATGGAGCCGGGCACCTATAAAGACCGCCTGCTGATGGAGCAGCTCCCGCACCTGCTGGTGGAAGGCATGCTGATCTCCGCCTTTGCGCTGAAGGCTTACCGCGGCTACATCTTCCTGCGCGGAGAGTATATCGAAGCGGCCCAGCATCTGCGCCGCGCGATTGCCGAAGCCACCGAGGCGGGCCTGCTGGGGAAAAACATCCTCGGCACTGGTTTTGACTTCGAGCTGTTTGTCCACACCGGGGCAGGACGCTATATCTGCGGCGAAGAGACGGCGCTGATCAACTCCCTGGAAGGCCGCCGCGCTAACCCGCGCTCCAAGCCGCCGTTCCCGGCGAGCTCCGGCGTGTGGGGTAAGCCGACCTGCGTCAACAACGTGGAAACCCTGTGCAACGTGCCGGCGATTCTGGCTAACGGCGTCGAGTGGTACCAGAACATCTCCACCAGTAAAGATGCCGGCACCAAGCTGATGGGCTTCTCCGGCCGCGTGAAGAACCCGGGCGTCTGGGAGCTGCCGTTCGGCACCACGGCTCGCGAGATCCTTGAAGATTACGCCGGCGGTATGCGCGATGGCCTGAAGTTTAAAGCCTGGCAGCCGGGTGGGGCAGGGACCGACTTCCTCACCGAAGCGCACCTCGATCTGCCAATGGAGTTCGAAAGCATTGGTAAAGCGGGCAGCCGTCTGGGCACCTCGCTGGCGATGGCCGTTGACCACGAGATCAATATGGTCTCGCTGGTGCGCAACCTCGAAGAGTTCTTTGCCCGCGAGTCCTGTGGCTGGTGTACGCCGTGCCGCGATGGTCTGCCGTGGAGCGTTAAGATCCTGCGCGCCCTGGAGCGCGGCGAAGGTCAGCCTGGCGATATCGAAACGCTTGAGCAACTGTGTCGATTCCTGGGCCCAGGGAAAACCTTCTGCGCGCACGCGCCGGGCGCGGTTGAGCCGCTGCAGAGCGCGATTAAATATTTCCGCGAAGAATTCGAGGCTGGCATTAAGCAGCAGTTCAGCAATACCCATGCAATCAA
This sequence comes from Klebsiella sp. GG_Kp173, assembly GCF_040062415.1. Taxonomy (NCBI): domain Bacteria; kingdom Pseudomonadati; phylum Pseudomonadota; class Gammaproteobacteria; order Enterobacterales; family Enterobacteriaceae; genus Klebsiella; species Klebsiella sp. GG_Kp173. The sequence goes on along the minus strand of NZ_JBEAFZ010000087.1, from coordinate 155,357 downwards.
CGGGATTCAGCCGAACCTGCTTAAGACGCGCTGGTAATCTAAAGGTTTTTTTATTTTTGGAAGCACGCTAATGGCTACGATTCATGTAGACGGCAAAGAATACGAGGTCAACGGAGCGGACAACCTGCTGGAGGCTTGTCTCTCTCTTGGGCTTGATATTCCCTACTTTTGCTGGCATCCGGCGCTAGGGAGCGTCGGTGCTTGCCGCCAGTGTGCGGTGAAGCAATATCAGAACGCGGAAGACACGCGTGGTCGCCTGGTGATGTCCTGTATGACTCCGGCATCCGACGGCACCTTTATTTCTATCGACGACGGCGAAGCGAAGCAGTTCCGCGAAAGCGTGGTGGAGTGGCTGATGACCAACCACCCGCACGACTGCCCGGTCTGCGAAGAGGGCGGCAACTGCCACCTGCAGGATATGACGGTGATGACCGGCCATAGCTTCCGCCGCTATCGTTTTACCAAGCGTACCCACCGCAACCAGGATCTGGGGCCGTTTATTTCTCACGAAATGAACCGCTGCATCGCTTGCTACCGCTGCGTGCGCTACTACAAAGATTATGCCGACGGCACCGATCTGGGCGTCTATGGCGCCCACGACAACGTCTACTTCGGCCGCCCGGAAGATGGCACCCTGGAAAGCGAATTCTCCGGCAACCTGGTGGAAGTCTGCCCGACCGGCGTCTTCACTGATAAAACGCACTCTGAGCGTTATAACCGTAAGTGGGACATGCAGTTTGCGCCGAGCATCTGCCAGCAGTGTTCCATTGGCTGCAACATCAGCCCGGGCGAACGCTATGGCGAGCTGCGTCGTATCGAAAACCGCTATAACGGGACCGTTAACCGCTACTTCCTCTGCGACCGCGGTCGTTTCGGCTATGGCTATGTGAACCTGAAAGACCGTCCGCGTCAGCCGGTTCAGCGCCGCGGCGACGATCTGATTACCCTCAACGCCGAGCAGGCGATGCAGGGCGCGGCGGATATTCTGCGCCAGTCGAAGAAAGTGATCGGCATCGGCTCCCCGCGCGCCAGCATTGAAAGCAACTTTGCGCTGCGCGAGCTGGTGGGCGCCGACAATTTCTATACCGGCATCGCCAAAGGCGAACAAGCGCGCCTGCAGATGATGCTGAAAGTGCTGCGCGAAGGTGGGATCCACACCCCAAGCCTGCGCGATATCGAATCCTACGACGCGGTACTGGTGCTGGGCGAAGACATTACCCAGACCGGCGCGCGCGTCGCGCTGGCGGTGCGTCAGGCGGTGAAAGGGAAAGCACGCGAAATGGCGGCGGCACAGAAAGTGGCCGACTGGCAGATTGCGGCGATCCTCAACATCGGCCAGCGCGCCAAGCACCCGCTATTCGTCACCAACATCGATGACACCCGCCTGGATGACATCGCCGCGTGGACCTACCGCGCACCGGTAGAAGATCAGGCGCGTCTCGGCTTCGCCATCGCCCATGCGCTGGACGACAGCGCGCCGGCGGTTGACGGCCTGAGCCGCGAACTGCAGGGTAAAGTCGATGTCATCGTCCAGGCGCTGGCCGGGGCGAAAAAACCACTGATTATTTCCGGGACCAACGCCGGCAGCATGGAGATCATCCAGGCCGCCGCTAACGTGGCGAAAGCCCTGAAAGGCCGTGGCGCCGACGTCGGCGTGACCATGGTTGCCCGCGCGGTGAACAGCGTCGGTCTGGGTATGATCGGCGGCGGCTCGCTTGAGGAGGCGCTCGACGAACTGGAAAGCGGCGCCGCAGACGCAGTTATCGTACTGGAAAACGACCTTCACCGTCATGCTTCCGCCGCCCGCGTCGACGCAGCGCTCTCCAAAGCGCCGCTGGTGATGGTGGTTGACCATCAGCGCACGGCGATTATGGACAAAGCGCACCTGGTGCTCTCCGCAGCAAGCTTTGCGGAAAGCGACGGTACCGTGGTGAACAACGAAGGCCGCGCCCAGCGTTTCTTCCAGGTCTACGACCCGGCCTACTACGACGCGAAAACCGTGATGCTGGAAAGCTGGCGCTGGCTGCATTCTCTGCACAGCACCGTTAACAACCGTCAAGTTGACTGGACGCAGCTGGACCACGTTATCGATGCCGCGATTGCCGCACTGCCGCAGCTGGCGGGCATAAAAGATGCCGCGCCGGATGCGACCTTCCGCATTCGTGGGCAGAAACTGGCGCGTGAACCGCACCGCTACAGCGGCCGCACGGCGATGCGCGCTAACATTAGCGTCCACGAGCCGCGTCAGCCGCAGGATAAAGACACGATGTTCGCCTTCTCCATGGAAGGGAACAACCAGCCGTCTGCCCCGCGTTCGCAGATCCCGTTCGCCTGGGCGCCGGGCTGGAACTCCCCGCAGGCATGGAACAAGTTCCAGGATGAAGTGGGCGGGAAACTGCGCCATGGCGATCCGGGCGTCCGCCTGTTTGAAGCTTCCGCCAGCGGGCTGGAATACTTCACGGCGGTGCCGGCCAGCTTCCAGGCGGAAGAGGGGACATGGCGTATCGCACCTTACTATCACCTGTTTGGCAGCGATGAGCTGTCACAGCGCGCACCGGTGTTCCAGAGCCGGATGCCTGAGCCGTACATCAAGCTGAACCCGGCGGATGCCGCGAAGCTTGGCGTCAACGCCGGGGCGATGCTCTCCTTTAGCGTGGAAGGCCAGACCCTGCGTCTGCCGCTGGTTATCTCTGAAGGTCTGACCGCAGGACAGGTTGGCTTACCGATGGGCATGCCGGGCATTGCGCCGGTACTGACCGGATCGCGTATTGATTCACTGCAGGAGGCGAAAGCATGAGCTGGTTAACGCCGGATCTTATCGACATTCTGTTAAGCATCCTGAAGGCCGTGGTCATTCTGCTGGTGGTGGTCACCTGCGGCGCGTTCATGAGCTTCGGCGAGCGTCGTCTGCTCGGTCTGTTCCAGAACCGCTACGGGCCAAACCGGGTGGGCTGGGGCGGTTCGCTGCAGCTGGTCGCCGACATGATCAAGATGTTCTTTAAAGAGGACTGGATCCCGCGCTTTTCCGATCGCGTGATCTTTACTCTGGCGCCGGTTATCGCCTTTACCTCGCTGCTGCTGGCCTTCGCTATCGTGCCGGTCAGCCCGACGTGGGTGGTGGCTGACCTGAACATCGGGATCCTGTTCTTCCTGATGATGGCAGGCCTGGCGGTTTACGCGGTGCTGTTCGCCGGTTGGTCGAGCAACAACAAATACTCCCTGCTGGGGGCGATGCGTGCTTCCGCGCAGACCCTAAGCTACGAAGTGTTCCTCGGCCTCTCCCTGATGGGCGTGGTGGCGCAGGCGGGGTCATTCAACATGACCGATATCGTCAACAACCAGGCGCATCTGTGGAACGTTATCCCGCAGTTCTTCGGCTTCGTGACGTTCGCCATCGCCGGCGTGGCGGTGTGTCACCGTCACCCGTTCGACCAGCCGGAAGCGGAGCAGGAGCTGGCCGATGGTTACCACATTGAATACTCCGGCATGAAGTTCGGTCTGTTCTTCGTGGGTGAATACATCGGTATCGTCACCGTTTCAGCGCTGATCGTCACACTGTTCTTCGGCGGCTGGAATGGCCCGTGGTTACCTCCTTTCATCTGGTTCGCGCTGAAAACCGCGTTCTTCATGATGATGTTCATTTTGATCCGCGCATCATTACCGCGTCCGCGCTATGACCAGGTAATGTCCTTTGGCTGGAAGGTATGCCTGCCATTAACGCTGGTCAACTTGTTGGTAACGGCGGCTGTCATTCTCTGGCAGGCGCAATAAGGGGTGAATTGAACATGACCTTAAAAGAATTATTGGTGGGGTTCGGCACCCAGGTCCGGAGTATCTGGATGATTGGCCTGCATGCCTTCGCCAAACGTGAAACCCGGATGTACCCGGAAGAGCCGGTCTATTTGCCGCCGCGTTATCGCGGCCGCATCGTGCTGACGCGCGATCCGGACGGTGCAGAGCGCTGCGTCGCCTGTAACCTGTGTGCGGTAGCCTGCCCGGTGGGCTGTATTTCGCTGCAGAAAGCAGAGACGGTAGACGGCCGCTGGTACCCTGAGTTCTTCCGCATCAACTTCTCACGCTGCATCTTCTGCGGTCTGTGCGAAGAAGCGTGCCCGACCACGGCGATCCAGTTGACCCCTGACTTCGAGCTGGGTGAATACAAACGTCAGGATCTGGTGTACGAAAAAGAGGATCTGCTGATTTCCGGTCCGGGCAAATACCCGGAATATAACTTCTACCGGATGGCGGGTATGGCAATCGACGGCAAAGATAAGGGCGAAGCGGAAAACGAAGCTAAGCCGATCGACGTCAAGAGCCTGTTACCGTAAGGAGAGGGCAATGGAATTCGCTTTTTATATCTGTGGCCTGATCGCCATCCTCGCAACCTTGCGGGTCGTCACCCACACCAATCCGGTGCATGCGCTGCTGTACCTGATCATTTCGCTGTTAGCGATTGCCGGGGTGTTCTTCTCGCTGGGCGCGTACTTCGCCGGGGCGCTGGAGATTATCGTCTACGCTGGGGCCATTATGGTGCTGTTCGTCTTCGTGGTGATGATGCTCAACCTGGGCGGCAGCGAAATCGAACAGGAACGCAAATGGCTGCAGCCGGGGATCTGGATTGGCCCGGCCATCCTCTCCGCAGTGCTGCTGGTGGTTATCGTTTACGCCATTCTGGGGATTAACGACCAGGGTATCGACGGCGCAGCAATCAACGCTAAAGAAGTGGGTATTGCGCTGTTTGGGCCGTACGTCCTGGCGGTGGAGCTGGCCTCCATGCTGCTGCTGGCGGGCCTGGTGGTCGCCTTCCACATCGGTCGCGAAGAGCGCGCCGGCGAGGTGCTGAGCAACCGCGTGAACGACAGCGACAAAAGAAAAACGGAGGAACACGCATGATCCCCTTAACACATGGACTGATCCTCGCGGCCATCCTGTTTGTGCTTGGTCTGACGGGGCTGGTGATCCGCCGCAATCTGCTGTTTATGTTGATCAGTCTGGAAATCATGATTAACGCCGCCGCGCTGGCCTTTGTGGTTGCGGGCAGCTACTGGGGCCAGGCAGATGGTCAGATTATGTATATCCTCGCCATCAGCCTTGCGGCTGCGGAAGCGAGTATCGGTCTGGCGCTGCTGCTGCAGCTCCATCGTCGCCGCCAGAACCTGAACATCGATTCAGTAAGTGAGTTGCGTGGATGAACATGCTTGCCTTAACCATTCTTTTGCCATTGATTGGCTTTGTGCTGCTGGCCTTCTCCCGCGGGCGCTGGTCGGAAAACCTTTCCGCCACCGTTGGCATGGGCTCGGTAGGCCTGGCGGCGCTGGTCACCGCCTATGTCGGCGTCGACTTTTTCGCTAACGGCAAACAGGCGGTCAGCGTGCCGCTGTGGACCTGGATGTCGGTAGGGGATTTCAACATCGGCTTCAACCTGGTGCTGGACGGCCTGTCGCTGACCATGCTCTCCGTGGTGACCGGCGTCGGCTTCCTGATCCACATGTTCGCCTCCTGGTATATGCGCGGTGAAGAGGGCTACTCCCGCTTCTTCGCCTACACCAACCTGTTTATCGCCAGCATGGTGGTTCTGGTACTGGCCGACAACCTGCTGCTGATGTACCTGGGTTGGGAAGGGGTGGGTCTTTGCTCTTACCTGCTGATCGGCTTCTACTACACCGATCCGAAGAACGGCGCCGCAGCGATGAAAGCGTTTGTGGTGACCCGCGTCGGGGACGTGTTCCTCGCCTTCGCGCTGTTCATCCTCTACAACGAACTGGGTACCCTCAACTTCCGCGAAATGGTTGAGCTGGCGCCGCAGCACTTTGCTAACGGCAGCACCACGCTGCAGTGGGCGACGCTGATGCTGCTCGGCGGCGCGGTCGGTAAATCCGCCCAGCTGCCGCTGCAAACGTGGCTTGCCGATGCGATGGCGGGTCCGACGCCGGTTTCCGCGCTGATCCACGCCGCGACCATGGTCACCGCCGGCGTCTACCTGATCGCCCGTACCCACGGTCTGTTCCTGATGACGCCGGAAGTGCTGCATCTGGTCGGGATCGTCGGGGCGGTTACCCTGGTGCTGGCGGGCTTCGCCGCGCTGGTGCAGACCGACATTAAACGCGTTCTCGCTTACTCCACCATGAGCCAGATTGGCTACATGTTCCTCGCGCTGGGCGTGCAGGCATGGGACGCGGCGATTTTCCATCTGATGACTCACGCGTTCTTTAAAGCGCTGCTGTTCCTGTCGTCTGGTTCGGTGATTCTCGCCTGCCATCACGAACAGAACATCTTCAAGATGGGCGGCCTGCGCAAATCTATTCCGCTGGTGTACGTCTGCTTCCTGGTGGGGGGCGCGGCGCTGTCCGCTCTGCCGCTCATTACCGCAGGCTTCTTCAGTAAGGATGAGATTCTGGCGGGGGCGATGGCCAACGGCCATATCAACCTGATGGTGGCGGGCCTGGTCGGCGCCTTTATGACCTCTCTGTACACCTTCCGCATGATTTTCATTGTGTTCCACGGTAAAGAGCAAATTCACGCGCACGCAGGGAAGGGGATCACCCATCATCTGCCGCTGATTGTGCTGCTGGTGCTGTCCACCTTCGTTGGCGCGCTGATCGTGCCGCCGCTGGAAGGCGTCTTACCGCAGACCACTGAACTGGCGCACGGCAGCGTGATGACGCTGGAGATTGCCTCCGGGATCATCGCTATTGCCGGCATCCTGATCGCCGCATGGCTGTGGCTGGGCAAACGCACCCTGGTGACCTCTATCGCCAACAGCGCGCCTGGCCGCTTCTTCGGTACCTGGTGGTTCCATGCCTGGGGCTTCGACTGGTTATACGACAAAGTATTCGTTAAGCCATTCCTCGGCATTGCCTGGCTGCTGAAGAGCGATCCGCTGAACTCGTTGATGAACATCCCGGCGCTCCTCTCCCGCTTCGCAGGTAAAGGCCTGCTGGTGAGCGAGAACGGCTATCTGCGCTGGTATGTGGCGTCAATGAGCATTGGCGCGGTGGTGGTGCTGGCGCTGCTGATGGTATTGCGTTGAGTTTGAGAACCTTTGTGTTGCCCGGCGGCGCGGTGCTTGCCGGGCCTACGGGAGCGTAGGTCGGGTTAGCATTAGCTCCACCTGACAAAACAAGCCTCAAACCGAAGTGAATTTTCTGTGAGAATTCGTTGAAAATCAGGTCGTAAAGGACAGGCGTTATCGGCGAAGTCAAAGTGGACGCCGCCTGCGCGGAGCAATCGGAGCGTACTAAAGTACGTGAGGATTGTGAGCACAGCCGGAGTTCGTTATGACGAGTAAGATAGCCTGAACCGGACTTAAATAAGGAATAAAAATCACCATGTTATTGCCTTGGTTGATATTAATCCCCTTTATCGGCGGCTTCCTGTGCTGGCAGACCGAACGCTTTGGCGTGAAAGTGCCGCGCTGGATCGCGCTGATTACCATGGGACTGACGCTGGTGCTTGGCCTGCAGCTGTGGATGCAGGGCGGCTATTCTCTGACGCAATCCGCGGGTATTCCGCAGTGGCAGTCTGAGTTCGTGCTGCCGTGGATCCCACGCTTCGGCATTAGCATTCATCTGGCGATCGACGGCCTGTCGCTGCTGATGGTAGTGCTGACCGGCCTGCTCGGCGTGCTGGCGGTGCTCTGTTCCTGGCGCGAAATCGAAAAATACCAGGGCTTCTTCCACCTCAACCTGATGTGGATCCTGGGCGGCGTCATCGGCGTGTTCCTCGCCATCGACATGTTCCTGTTCTTCTTCTTCTGGGAAATGATGTTGGTGCCGATGTACTTCCTGATCGCGCTGTGGGGCCACAAAGCCTCTGATGGTAAAACGCGTATCACGGCGGCCACCAAGTTCTTCATCTATACCCAGGCGAGCGGCCTGGTGATGCTGATTGCCATTCTGGCGCTGGCATTCGTCCACTTCAACGCCACCGGCGTGTGGACTTTCAACTATGAAGAGCTACTGAAAACCCCGATGTCCCACGGCGTGGAATATCTGCTGATGCTCGGCTTCTTCATCGCCTTCGCGGTGAAAATGCCGGTGGTGCCGCTGCACGGCTGGCTGCCGGACGCCCACTCTCAGGCGCCGACCGCCGGTTCCGTCGACCTTGCGGGGATCCTGCTGAAAACTGCGGCCTACGGTCTGCTGCGCTTTGCGCTGCCGCTGTTCCCGAACGCCTCCGCCGAGTTTGCGCCTATCGCCATGTGGCTGGGCGTGATCGGGATCTTCTACGGCGCGTGGATGGCCTTTGCCCAGACTGATATCAAACGTCTCATCGCCTACACCTCCGTGTCCCACATGGGCTTCGTGCTGATTGCTATCTACACCGGCAGCCAGCTGGCGTATCAGGGGGCGGTGATCCAGATGATTGCTCACGGTCTCTCCGCGGCGGGTCTGTTTATTCTCTGCGGCCAGCTGTACGAACGTCTACATACCCGTGACATGCGTCAGATGGGCGGTCTGTGGAGCAAAATCAAATGGCTGCCGGCGATGTCGATGTTCTTCGCCGTCGCCACCCTGGGGATGCCGGGCACCGGTAACTTCGTCGGCGAATTTATGATCCTGTTCGGCAGCTATAAAGTGGTGCCGGTGATCACCGTGATCTCGACCTTTGGTCTGGTATTCGCGTCCGTTTACTCGCTGTCGATGCTGCATCGCGCTTACTTCGGTAAAGCGAAAAGCGAAATCGCGGCGAAAGCGCTGCCGGGGATGTCCCTGCGTGAACTGTCTATCATCCTGCTGCTGGTGGTGCTGCTGGTGCTGTTGGGCTTCTTCCCGCAGCCGATCCTCGACACCTCGCATGCTGCGATGAGCAACATTCAGCAGTGGTTTGTTAATTCTGTTTCTACTACAAGGCCGTAATTCGCCATGACAATAACTCCACAACAACTGATCGCACTGCTACCGCTGCTGATCGTCGGCTTGACGGTGGTGGTTGTGATGCTCTCCATTGCGTGGCGACGCAATCATTTTCTCAATGCCACGCTGTCGGTTCTCGGGCTTAACGCCGCGCTGGTCTCGCTCTGGTTCGTCGGCCAGAATGGGGCAATGGACGTCACGCCGCTGATCCGCGTTGACGGCTACGCGATGCTTTACACTGGGCTGGTGCTGCTGGCGAGTCTCGCCACCTGTACTTTCGCCTATCCGTGGCTTGAGGGTTACAAGGACAACAAAGAAGAGTTCTACCTGCTGGTGCTGATCGCCGCCCTGGGCGGCATTCTGCTGGCCGGTGCGAATCATCTGGCGGCGCTGTTCCTCGGCATTGAGTTAATCTCGCTGCCGCTGTTCGGTCTGGTCGGCTACGCCTTCCGCCAGAAGCGTTCGCTGGAAGCGAGCATCAAATACACCATCCTCTCCGCGGCAGCCTCCTCTTTCCTGCTGTTCGGTATGGCGCTGGTGTATGCGAACTCCGGCAACCTGTCCTTCCTTGCACTGGGCAAGAGCCTGGCGGACAACACGCTGCACGAGCCGCTGCTGCTGGCGGGTCTCGGCCTGATGATCGTCGGTCTTGGCTTTAAGCTGTCGCTGGTGCCGTTCCACCTGTGGACGCCGGACGTTTACCAGGGGGCGCCTGCGCCGGTCTCCACCTTCCTGGCGACCGCCAGCAAGATCGCCATCTTCGGCGTGGTGATGCGTCTGTTCCTGTACATGCCGGTGGGCAACAGCGAAGCGGTGCGCGTGGTGCTGGGGCTGATCGCCTTCGCCTCTATCATCTTCGGTAACCTGATGGCGCTGAGCCAGACCAATATCAAACGTCTGCTCGGTTACTCTTCTATTTCCCACCTCGGCTATCTGCTGGTGGCGCTGATCGCCCTGCAAAGCGGCGAAATGTCGATGGAAGCCGTTGGCGTCTACCTGGCCGGCTACCTGTTCAGCAGCCTCGGCGCGTTCGGCGTGGTCAGCCTGATGTCCAGCCCATACCGTGGCCCGGACGCGGACTCGCTGTTCTCCTACCGCGGTCTGTTCTGGCACCGTCCGATCCTGTCGGCGGTGATGACGGTGATGATGCTCTCCCTGGCCGGTATCCCAATGACTCTTGGCTTTATCGGTAAGTTCTACGTGCTGGCCGTCGGTGTTCACGCCCATCTGTGGTGGCTGGTTGCCGCGGTGGTTGTCGGCTCGGCGATCGGTCTCTACTACTACCTGCGCGTGGCGGTGAGCCTGTACCTGAGCGCGCCGGAGCAGCTGAACCGTGATGCGCCGTCGAACTGGCAGTACAGCGCCGGCGGTATCGTGGTGCTGATCTCTGCCCTGCTGGTGCTGGTGCTCGGTATCTGGCCGCAGCCGCTGATTAGCATCGTGCAGCTGGCGACGCCGCTGATGTAAGTGGATTGTCTCAATAAAAAAACCGCCGGAATGGCGGTTTTTTTATGCCCGGAATGTTACGCCACCGTGTAAACCATAAAGTCTTCCGCCAGCAGGGTGTCCGGGAAAATCTCCCGGCATTCCGCCAGCATCCGCAGGCAGCCCTCGGCATCGTAGCGTGAGCTAAAGTGGGTGGCGATAAGCGTGCCGACGCCTGCCTCTTTAGCCAGCGTCGCGGTCTGCTGACTGGAGGAGTGGCCGCGACTATTGGCTTTCTCCGCCATCGCCTGCTCCAGGGTGGTCTCGTGGACCATCACATCCGCCCCGCGCGCCATCTCCAGCGCCTGCGGGCAGGGGGCGGTATCGCCAAAGATGGCCAGCGTTTTACCCGGCGTGGCGGGCCCCAGGTAGCGGCTGCCGTCGATCACCCGGCCATCCGCCAGCGTCACCTGTTCACCGCGCTTAAGGCGGTTAAACAGCGGCCCGGGAGGCACGCCGTCGGCAATCAGCTGGGCGGCGTCGAGGGCGCCGGGCTTGTCGTGTTGCTCAATGCGATACCCGTAGCACTCCACCGGATGGCTAAGCGGGAACGCGGTGACCCGATAGCCCTCTTCGTCGAACACCAGACCGGGGCCGACTTCGATGATGGTCAGAGGATAGTCGGTCCACGAGCCGCTGAGGCGCAGCGCGGTGTCAATGAATTCTTTTATTCCTGTTGGTCCGTAGACCGTCAGCGGCAGCGAATTCCCCTGCATCGAGCGGCTGCACAGCAGCCCGGGCAGGCCGAACAGATGGTCGCCGTGCAAATGGGTAATAAAGATCTTATTCAGTTTGCCAGGATGATGGGGCGTATGCAGAAACTGATGCTGGGTCCCTTCGCCGCAGTCAAACAACCACATTTCGGCGCGGGTTGGCTGTTGCAAATTGAGTATTATCGACGTCATATTACGCGTGCGGGTCGGCACCCCGGCGGATGTCCCCAAAAAAGTTAATTCCATCGTCCAGTGTCCTCAGGGCGAGTCGCAAAACATCAGTATATCAATAAGGAGCAGCAGATGATGACCTGGCAGGATCTCCATCATAGTGAACTCACCGTTCCCCAGCTGTATGCGCTACTGAAGCTGCGCAGCGAAGTCTTTGTCGTGGAGCAGCAGTGCGCCTATCAGGATGTCGACGGCGATGATTTGGTTGGGGAAAATCGCCATCTGCTCGGCTGGCGCGATGGCGAACTGGTGGCTTATGCGCGGATCCTTAAAAGCGAAGAGATGTACGATCCGGTGGTGATTGGCCGGGTTATCGTCAGCCCCGCCGCGCGCGGCGAAAAGCTTGGCCATCAGCTGATGGCGCAGGCGCTGGCCAGCTGTCAGCGGCACTGGCCGCAAAAGTCGATTTACCTTGGGGCGCAGGCGCACCTGCAAGCTTTTTACGCCCACTTCGGTTTTACGCCGGTGACTGAGGTCTATGATGAGGATGGCATTCCGCACATCGGCATGGCGCGGGAAAGCCGTGCTGTTTGACCCCTCAACACTCACATTCCAACCCTGTTCCGGGCCGGCGAGCAGGTAAGATAAAACCCGCTCCCTCGTCATGGGTACTGCTATTCCGCCGTCGAACCCCTTATAATGTGGGGTTTTACTACCGTGGAGGTTTGCGTGCTGTCTGTTTCCACTGCGCTGGCCCGTTTACGTGACGGCCTGAGTGAGCCCTTTCCTGACTCACCCGGCACGCGAATTATCGATATTGCCTTTCCGCTGAATGATGCCTTCGATCCGCTGCTATGGTGCGGCCAGCAGCCGCAGTGGCCGCAGTTCTACTGGCAACAGCGCAATGGCGACGAGGAGATGGCGGCGCTGGGGGCGGTAAAAAGCTTTCCCTCGCTCGACGCGGCGAACCGCTTTTTACACCAGGCCGGACGGCAGGATCTGCGCATCTGCGGCCTGAATGCGTTTGCCCCGCAGCAGGGCCGGCTGGTGCTGCCGCGTCTGGAATGGCGTCGGTGCGGCGGCAGGGCCGTGATGCGGCTGGTGCTGCACAGCGACCTCTCCCTGCGCGACGATGCCATGAAGGCGCGTGATTTTCTCGCCAGCCTGACCACCGCCCAGGCGACCCCTGGCGGCGTACCGCCGCTGTTGAGCGAGCGCCACTCCTCCGATTATCCCCTGTGGCAGGCAATGATAGACCTGGCGACGCAGGCCATCGCCGCCGGCGACATGGATAAAGTGGTGCTGGCGCGGGCAACCGACCTGCAGTTTGCCGCCCCGCTGGATGCCGTGAGCATCATGGCCGCCAGCCGCAGCCGCAATCTTAACTGTTTTCATTTCCTGATGGCGTTCAATGCCCGTCAGGCGTTTTTCGGCTCCACGCCGGAGCGGCTGTGGCGCCGGCGCGGCGCGCTGCTGCGCACCGAAGCGCTGGCGGGCACCGTCGCTAATCATCAGGATGACGCGAAGGCGCAGCAGTTGGCCGACTGGTTGATGAAAGACGACAAAAATCAGCGGGAAAACATGCTGGTGGTGGAGGATATCTGCCAGCGCCTGCAGAGTGAGGCCTCGACGCTGGACGTTCTGCCGCCGCAGGTGGTGAGGTTGCGCAAGGTACAGCATCTTCGACGCTGCATCTGGACCGAACTGACGGAGCCTGACGACAGCCGCTGTCTGCTGCAGCTGCAGCCTACCGCCGCGGTGGCCGGCCTGCCGCGGCGGCCGGCGCTGGCATTCATTCAGCGCCATGAACCTTTTTCCCGTGAATGGTACGCCGGTTCCGCCGGGTATCTGTCGCTGGCGCAAAGCGAGTTTTGCGTGGCGCTGCGTTCGGCGAAAGTGGACAACGACACCCTGCGACTGTATGCCGGGGCGGGGATCGTCAGCGGCTCCGATGCGCTGCAGGAGTGGCAGGAGATTGACAACAAAGCGGCCGGGCTGCGCTCGCTACTCTGTCCATAAGCGGGAATGACGATGCATATCAAAACGCCGTCACTTTGGCTTATCTATACTTAGCATCAATATTTGATACCGGACAATTTCATGTCAGTAAGCGCATTTAACCGACGCTGGGCGGCAGTGATCCTGGAAGCTTTAACGCGCCACGGCGTGCAGCATATCTGCATCGCGCCGGGCTCGCGCTCGACACCCTTAACCCTGGCGGCGGCGGAAAACCGCGCCTTTATCCATCATACCCATTTTGACGAACGCGGCCTCGGCCACCTGGCGCTCGGTCTGGCGAAAGCCAGTCGCCAGCCGGTGGCGGTCATTGTGACCTCCGGGACCGCCACCGCGAACCTCTATCCGGCGCTGATTGAGGCGGGTCTCACCGGGGAAAAGCTGATTCTCCTGACCGCCGACCGTCCGCCGGAGCTGATCGACTGCGGCGCCAATCAGGCGATTCGTCAGCCGGGGATGTTCGCCTCCCATCCGTCGCAGACGATTTCTCTGCCGCGTCCCTCGCAGGATATTTCCGCCCGCTGGCTGGTCTCGACCATCGACCAGGCGCTGGGCGAGCTGCACGCCGGCGGGGTGCATATCAACTGCCCGTTCGCCGAACCGCTGTATGGCGATATGGATGATACCGGCGTGGAGTGGCAGCAGCAGCTCGGCAGCTGGTGGCAGAGCGATAAGCCCTGGTTACGTCAGGCGCTGCAGAGGGAAAGTGAGAAACAGCGCGACTGGTTCTTCTGGCGGCAAAAGCGCGGCGTGGTCGTGGCGGGCAGAATGAGCGCTGCCGAAGGGAAAAAAGTGGCCGAGTGGGCCCAAACCCTCGGCTGGCCGCTGATCGGCGATGTCCTGTCGCAGACCGGGCAGCCGCTGCCGTGCGCTGACCTGTGGCTGGGCAATGGCAAAGCGGTGAGCGAGCTGGCGCAGGCGCAGATCGTGGTTCAGCTCGGCAGCAGCCTGACCGGCAAGCGGGTTCTGCAGTGGCAGGCCACCTGCGAGCCTGATGAATACTGGCTGGTGGATAATCTGCCCGGTCGTCTCGATCCGGCACAGCACCGCGGCCGCCGTCTGCTTGCCAGCGTTGACCGCTGGCTTGAGCTGCACCCGGCGGAGAAACGCCAGCCGTGGGCGACGGCCATTCCTGACCTGGCCCGTCAGGCGTGGGAGGCGGCGGTCGCCAGCAACGAACCCTTTGGCGAAGCGCAGCTGGCGCAGCGAATTCGCCGCTATCTGCCGGAACAGGGGCAACTGTTTGTCGGCAACAGCCTGGTGGTGCGCCTGATCGACGCCCTGGCGCAGCTGCCGGCCGGCTACCCGGTTTACAGCAACCGCGGCGCCAGCGGCATTGATGGCTTGATCGCCACCGCCGCCGGCGTGCAGCGCGCCAGCGCCAGGCCAACCCTGGCCATCGTCGGCGATCTTTCGGCGCTGTACGATCTCAACTCGCTGGCTCTACTGCGCCAGGCGTCGGCGCCGCTGGTGCTGATCGTGGTGAACAACAACGGCGGGCAGATTTTCTCCATGCTGCCGACGCCGCAGGACGAGCGGCGCCAGTTCTACTTAATGCCGCAGGATGTTGATTTCAGCCACGCGGCGGCGATGTTCGGTCTGGCCTATCATCGCCCGGCTGACTGGCAGGCGCTGGATGAGGCGCTGGCCGGCGCCTGGTGCAGGGCAGGGGCGACGGTGATTGAGCTGGCGGTCAATGAGACCGACGGCACACAGACCCTCCAGCAGCTGCTGGCGCAGGTAAGCCGCCTGTGACTCTCAGCGTGACTGTCGAACATGGCCAGCCGGGTTATCCCTGGCTGGTCTTTCTGCACGGTTTTTCCGGCGACCGCAACGAGTGGCGGGAAGTCGGCGACGCGTTTCGCGCCTGGCCGCGGCTGTATCTCGATCTGCCGGGCCACGGCGGCTCCGCGAATATCGCAGTGCAGGACTTTGCCGGGGTCAATATTCTGCTGCAGGCTACGCTTAATAGTTACAACATACTTAACTACTGGCTGATCGGCTACTCGCTGGGGGGCCGGGTGGCGATGAACTTCGCCTGCCAGCCGCGCACGGGTCTGCGCGGCCTGATCGTCGAAGGCGGCCATCCGGGCCTGCAGGATGCCGAAGCGCGGCGGGCGCGGCGCAGCAACGACAGCGCCTGGGCGGACCGTTTTCGCCATGAGCCGTTGGCACAGGTCTTTGCCGACTGGTATCAGCAGCCGGTCTTCGCTTCACTGAACGCCGGGCAGCGCGCGGCGCTGGTCGCCTTACGCAGCCGGAACAACGGCGCGACGCTGGCGGCGATGCTGCAGGCGACCTCCCTTGCCGGGCAGGCCGATCTGCGCGCACCCCTGCAGGCGCGCGATTTCCCCTTTCATTACCTGTGCGGCGAGCGCGACGCGAAGTTTCATGCCATCGCCCAGGCGCTCGCGGCGGATCTCCATCTTATTCACCATGCCGGACACAACGCGCACCGGGACAACCCGGCGGCGGTGATTGCCTGTCTGGCGCAGATTTTGGCAAGTTAACTGAAGGACATTCTATGATCTCTCTTGATGAAGCAATGCTCTATGCCCCTGTTGAATGGCACGATTGTTCCGAAGGCTATACCGATATTCGCTACCACAAATCGGCCGACGGCATTGCCAAAATCACTATCAACCGCCCGCAGGTGCGCAACGCCTTCCGCCCGCTGACCGTCAAAGAAATGATCCAGGCGCTGGCGGATGCCCGTTATGACGACAATATCGGGGTGATTGTCCTGACCGGCGAAGGTGAGAAAGCCTTTTGCGCGGGCGGCGATCAGAAAGTTCGCGGTGATTACGGCGGCTATCAGGATGACTCCGGCGTACATCATCTCAACGTACTCGATTTTCAGCGCCAGATCCGCACCTGCCCGAAACCGGTGGTGGCGATGGTGGCCGGCTACTCTATCGGCGGCGGCCACGTGTTGCACATGATGTGCGATCTGACCATCGCGGCGGAAAACGCCATCTTCGGTCAGACCGGGCCGAAGGTCGGCTCCTTCGACGGCGGCTGGGGCGCCTCCTATATGGCGCGCATCGTCGGGCAGAAAAAAGCGCGGGAAATCTGGTTCCTCTGCCGTCAGTATGACGCCCAGCAGGCGCTGGATATGGGGCTGGTGAACACCGTGGTGCCGCTGGCGGATCTGGAAAAAGAGACGGTGCGCTGGTGTCGGGAAATGCTGCAGAACAGTCCAATGGCGCTGCGCTGCCTGAAAGCGGCGCTGAACGCCGACTGCGACGGCCAGGCCGGTCTGCAGGAGCTGGCGGGCAACGCCACCATGCTGTTCTACATGACGGAAGAGGGGCAGGAAGGCCGCAATGCCTTCAACCAGAAACGTCAGCCGGACTTCAGCAAATTTAAACGGAATCCCTAATGCGCGTATCGCAGGTTTACCGCTGGCAGATACCGATGGACGCGGGCGTGGTGCTGCGCGAACGGCGGTTAAAAACCCGCGATGGGCTGTTCATCCACCTGCGGGAGGGTGAACGGGAGGGCTGGGGGGAAATATCCCCCCTGCCGGGATTCAGCGCAGAGACCCTGGAGGAGGCGCAGGCGGCGCTATTGGCGTGGGCGCAGGCCTGGCGCGACGGCGCGGAGCCGGCGCTTCCTGCGCTGCCCTCTGTCGCGTTTGGCATCAGCTGCGCGCAGGCGGAGCTCAGCGGCGAGCTGCCGCTGGCCGCGGATTATCGCGCAGCGCCGCTCTGCTCCGGCGATCCGGATGAGCTGTTCGCCAGACTGGCGGCGATGCCCGGCGAGAAAGTCG
Source organism: Klebsiella sp. GG_Kp173 (assembly GCF_040062415.1). Taxonomy (NCBI): domain Bacteria; kingdom Pseudomonadati; phylum Pseudomonadota; class Gammaproteobacteria; order Enterobacterales; family Enterobacteriaceae; genus Klebsiella; species Klebsiella sp. GG_Kp173. The sequence goes on along the minus strand of NZ_JBEAFZ010000087.1, from coordinate 138,345 downwards.
CTAAGGTGAAAGTGGGTCTCTGGGAGGCGGTCCGCGACGGCATGGTGGTTAATCTGCTGCTGGAAGCCATCCCCGACCTGCAGCTGCGTCTGGATGCCAACCGGGCCTGGACGCCGCTGAAAGCGCAGCAGTTTGCGAAATACGTCAATCCGGCGTATCGCCAGCGCATTGCGTTTATTGAGGAGCCCTGTAAAACGCGGGAGGACTCGCGGGCTTTTAGCCGCGAAGCCGGGATCGCTATCGCCTGGGATGAAAGCCTGCGCGAGGCGGATTTTCGCTTCGTCGCCGAGCCGGGCGTGCGCGCGGTGGTGATCAAGCCGACGCTAACCGGCAGTTTACACCAGGTTCAGCAGCAGGTCGCCGCGGCCCATGCGCTGGGGCTGAGCGCGGTGATCAGTTCGTCGATCGAGTCCAGCCTCGGGTTAACTCAGCTGGCGCGGGTTGCCGCCTGGCTGACGCCGCAGACCATCCCCGGACTGGACACCCTGTCGCTGATGAGCGCCCAACTGGTACGGCCGTGGCCGGAAAGCACCCTGCCGATGATCAACATGGATACGCTGGAGGCGCTGTTGTGACCTTTTGCGACTGGCCCTGGCGCCACTGGCGCCAGCGGCGCGGAGAGGCGCAGGCGCTGCGCCTGAATGACCAGCCGCTGACCTGGCGCGACCTGTGCGCCCACGTTGACGCGCTGGCGGTCGGCTTTGCCGCGCAGGGCGTAACGGCAGGTCACGGGGTGGCGCTGCAGGCTTTTAACCAGCCCTCGACGCTGCTGGCCTGGCTGGCGCTGCTGCAGTGCGGCGCGCGGGTGCTGCCGCTGAATCCGCAGCTGCCCGCAGCGTTGCTGCAGGAACTGCTGCCAGCGTTGACCGTCCAGCATCAGCTGGTGCTTAACGGCGATGCGCTGCCGGGGGATTTACCGGCGTTAACCCTGCAGGCGGCAGCGGGAACCCATGCTGTGCCGTGGCGCGGGGATCGTTTCGCCTCAATGACGCTGACCTCGGGGTCGACCGGTCTGCCGAAGGCGGCAGTGCATGATGCCAGCGCCCATCTGGCCAGCGCCGCCGGCGTGCTGGCGCTGATGCCGTTTGCCGCAGAAGATGACTGGCTGCTGTCGCTGCCGCTGTTTCATGTCTCCGGCCAGGGGATTATGTGGCGCTGGCTGCTGGCCGGCGCGCGGCTGACGGTGCGCGATAAACAACCGCTGGCGCAGATGCTGCAGGGCTGCACCCATGCTTCGCTGGTACCGACACAGCTGTGGCGCCTGCTGAATGACGGTGTTGCGCTCTCCCTCAAGGCGGTGCTGCTTGGCGGCGCGGCGATCCCCGTCGAGTTGACCGAGCGGGCGCGGGGGCAGGGGGTACGCACCTATTGCGGCTATGGCCTGACCGAGTTCGCTTCCACCGTCTGCGCCAAAGAGGCCGACGGCGCGGCGGATGTGGGCGCGCCGTTGCCGGGGCGGGAGATGAAAATCGTTGCCGGCGAGGTCTGGCTGCGGGCGGCGAGTATGGCCGCAGGCTACTGGCGCGACGGTCAATTGTTGCCATTGACCAACGACGAAGGGTGGTTTGCCACCCGCGATCGCGGCGAGATCATCAATGGACGGCTCACTCTCCTCGGGCGCCTGGATAATCTCTTTTTCAGCGGTGGGGAAGGGATCCAGCCTGAGGAGGTGGAACGGATCATCGTGGCGCATCCGCAGATACAACAGGCGTTTGTCGTGCCGCTGGACGATGCGGAATATGGCCAGCGTCCGGTCGCGGTGGTGGAATGCGATGACGGCTGCGAGATGAGCGTGCTGGCGGCATGGAGCGCGGAGCGGCTGGCGCGTTTCCAGCAGCCGGTGCGTTGGCTGCGGCTGCCGGAAACGTTAAAGAACGGTGGGATTAAGATCTCGCGCCGGGCGCTGCGCGAATGGGTCAATTCGCCGGCTTAGCCGATATTGGCTTCGGCGCGACGCTGGCGCTGTTTACGCCGCAGACGCAGCAGCGGCGGCACCACCAGCACGGCGATGGCCAGCACCAGCAGCGTTTTGGTCACTCCACTTTGCCACAGGATCGCCAGGTTGCCGTTGCTGATGGACAGCGCGCGACGCAGGTTCTGCTCCAGCATCTCCCCCAGCACGAAGCCAAGGATCAGCGGCGACATCGGGAAGTGCATTTTGCGCATGATGTAGCCAAGCACGCCAAGCCCCACCATCAGCAACAGGTCAAAAGTGGTGCTGTGTACCGCGTAAACGCCGACGGCGGAGACTGCGGCGATGGCCGGGACCAGAAACCACAGCGGAATGGTCAGCATACGGGTGAACAGACCGATCAGCGGAATGTTCATGATAAGCAGCATCACGTTGGCGATCAGCAGGGCGGCAATCAGCCCCCAGACGATATCCGGCTGTTCGGTGAACATCGCCGGGCCGGGCGTAATGTTATACAGCGTCAGCGCGCCCATCATCACCGCGGTGGTGCCGGACCCTGGCACGCCGAGCGTCAGCATGGGAATAAAGGAACCGCAGGCGGAGGCGTTATTAGCCGCTTCCGGCGCCGCCACGCCGCGAATATCTCCCTTGCCGAAGTTATCGCTGTTACCGCTGAGTTTTTTCTCCGTCATGTAGGTAATGGCGCTGGCGATGGTCGCCCCGGCGCCGGGCAGAATACCGACGAAGAAACCCACCACCGAGGAGCGCAGCGTCGCGCCGACGCACTGTGCGGCCTCTTTGGTGTTAAACAGCATCCGTCCGGTTTTCCGCACCAGGGTTTGTCCGCCGCTGGTGCTCTCCAGCATCAGCAGGATCTCCGAGACCGAGAACAAGCCGATCACTACCACAATAAACTGCACACCGTCGGAGAGATGGACGCTGTCGAAGGTGAAGCGGTAAACCCCGGTATTGGCGTCTACGCCCACCGTCGCCAGACCCAGGCCGATTAACGCCGCGAGGAACGACTTCAGCGGGTTCTGCGCCATCATGCTGCCAAGACAGGCGATGGCGAAGACCATCAGCGCGAAGTATTCCGCGGGACCGAACGCCAGCGACCACTGGGCGAGCAGCGGTGCGAACAAAATAATGCCGCCGATGGCGATCAGTGAGCCAAAGAAGGAACTGACGGCGGAAATCGACAGCGCAACGCCGCCGCGACCCTGCTGGGCCATCGGATAGCCGTCGAGGGCGGTCATAATGGCGGCGGCATCGCCGGGCACGTTCAACAGAATCGATGAGATTCGCCCGCCGTATTCGCAACCGATATAGACCGTCGCCAGCAGGATCAGCGCCGACTCCGCGGGTAAATGCAGGGCGAAAGCCAGCGGCAGCAGGATCGCCACGCCGTTGATAGGCCCCAGCCCCGGCAGCAGGCCAACGATAGTTCCGACAAAGCAGCCGATCAGGGCGATCAACAGGTTCTCCGGCGTCATGGCGACGGCGAAGCCCTGCGAGAGATAGATCCAGGTATCCATAAACGCCTCCGTTAATTAAACCAGATGCCGAGGGGCAGGGTGACATCGAGCAGGGTGTCGAAGGCGTACCATAACGACACGCCCATCGCGACGCCGGCAATACCCGCCGCCGGCAGCGTCGCGCCGAACAGCAGACCAATGATCGCCGTCAGCAGCGCGGTGGCCAACGGAAAACCGAGCCATTCAAACCCCCAGGCGTAGACCACCAGCACCACGACCATGGTCAGCAGACGCTGCAGCACATGCCGTCCCGGCCACTCGACGGCGTCCGGGCGACGCAACAGCATTAACGCCGAGCACAGCAGCATCAGGCCGATGATCCCGAGCGGGAAGGGGCGCGGGCCGACGGGTTCATAGGAGTATTCGCTATGGATCTGCCAGGCGATAAACAGACCGCCAGTACATAACAACAGCCATACTCCGGCAAAAATACGATCGCTCATGAGCGCCTCCGCGGTTTATTTTGCCAGGCCAAAGGCTTTCGCCTGTTCGCGGTAGTCGCTGACCTGCTGCTTAACGTAGGTATCGAGCGCCTTGCCGTTCATATTGAATTCAAACAGGCCGCGCAGTTCACGTTGCTTTTTGAATGCTTCGGTTTGCTGCAGTTTAGTGAATTCATCGACCCACCACTGGTACTCGGCGTCGCTGACTTTCGGGCCCATAAAGAAGCCGCGAATAATCGGCCAGACCAGGTCGTAGCCCTGCTCTTTAGCGGTGGGGACATCGGCGAGTGCGCCCGGCAGCCGTTCACTGGAGAAGACCGCCAGCACGCGGATTTTATTGCCCTGCAGATAGGGCACCATCTCGCTGAGATCGCCGGAGACTGCTTGCACATGGTTACCGAGCAGCGCGGTCACCGGCTCGCCGCCGCCTTCAAAGGCGACATAGCGCATTTTATGCGGGTCGACGTTGGCTTTTTGCGCCAGCAGCGCCGCTTTCATCCAGTCCTGACTGCCGATGGAGGCCCCGGCGCCAATCACGATACTGGAGGGGTTTTTCTCCATTGCGGTCATAAACGATTTCAGATCTTTCCATGGCGAATCGGCGCGCACGGCGATCATGCCGTAGTCGGTGCCGACGCTCGCCAGCCAGCGCACGTCATCGACGCTGTAACGGCCGAATTTACCCTGCGACAGGTTTAGCAGCGAGCCGCCGGAGAAGGCGACGACGGTCCCCGGCTCTGCCGGGCGCTGGGCGACAATGGCGTTGTAGGCCACCGCGCCCACGCCGCCGGGCATATAGGTGACGCGCATCGGTTTTTCGATGGCGCCGGTTTCCATCAGGCTCACCTGAATCAGCTTACAGGTCAGGTCAAAGCCGCCGCCCGGTTTAGCAGGCGCGATACATTCGGTGCGGGACGGGGCCTCCGCGGCGAAGGCGGATGTGGTACAGAGGCACAGCGCGATGGCGCTCAGATGACGGAGAAATGGCGTTTTCATAGGCTTCCTCAGCAGGTACAGGGCAGGTTTTTTTGATTATGTGAACCGACATATGGCGATTCGGTTGCATGATTGTTAAAACAGTTACCTTTCATTTCCCTTTCAATGCGGCAGCAACGTTACAGGATGTGATATGCGTCTCTTATTAGCCGAGGATAACCGTGAGCTGGCTCACTGGCTGGAAAAAGCGCTGGTGCAGGGCGGTTTTGCCGTGGATTGCGTCGCTGACGGGCGTGCGGCCGACCATCTGCTGCAAAGCGAGCAATATGCGCTGGCGGTGCTGGATATCGGTATGCCGGGGTACGATGGCCTTGAAGTGGTCCAGCGGCTGCGCAAGCGCGGGCAGACTCTGCCGGTGCTGTTGCTGACCGCCCGCAGCGCGGTAGCGGACCGGGTGAAAGGTTTAAATGCCGGCGCGGATGACTATTTACCCAAGCCCTTTGAGCTGGAAGAGCTCGACGCCCGCCTGCGGGCGCTGCTCCGGCGCAGCGAAGGGCAGGTGCATGAGGTGCAGCAGCTTGGTGAGCTGGCGTATTGTGACGAAGGCTATTTTTTACTCCGTGGCCAGATGCTGTCTTTGACGCCGCGTGAGCTGGCGTTATTGAAGGTGCTGATGTTTCGCCGCACCCGCCCGGTTTCGCGCCAGCAGTTATTCGAACAGGTGTTCAGTCTCAGCGACGACGTCAGTCCGGAAAGCATCGAACTCTATATTCACCGTCTGCGCAAGAAACTTCAGGCGAGCAATGTGCGTATAACCACCCTGCGCGGGTTAGGCTATCTGCTTGAGTGCGAGCGCCATGAGATGGGGTAAGCCGCAATCGCTCTATGCCCAACTATTGCTGTTTCTCGGCCTGCCGCTGGTTCTGCTGTGGGGACTCTCCGCGTTTAATAGCTACGTCAGCGCGCTGCAGGCGGCAACGCAAGCCTACGATCGTACCCTGTTGTCGTCGGCGCGGACGGTGGCCGAACGGCTGGTGGTGCGCGGAGGACAACTGGAGGTGAATGTGCCCTGGGTGGTGCTGGACAGCTTCGAGCTCAACATGAACGATCGCCTCTATTACAAGGTGCTTGACCCGCAGGGGAAGGTTATTTCCGGCTATGACGATCTGCCCGCGATGCCGCCCTCCACCTCGCGAACTCAGCTCTATCCGGCGCTGGCATGGTTTTATCATACCGAATATCGCGGTCAGGCAATTCGCGTGGCGCGCCTGCTGCAGCCCATCAACGAAGGGGGCGTCGTGGGCATGGCGGAGATCTATATTGCCGAAACGCTGCAGTCCCGCCGCTGGCTGGCTGGACAATTACTCTTCTCATCCTGGGTGTCGCAGGGGTTACTGGTCCTGTTGACGCTGGTGCTGGCAGCCTGGCTGCTGCGCCGCGTGCTGCGGCCCATGCGCCAGCTCTCCGCGCTGATGGTGCGCCGTGAACCCGGCCTACTGACGCCGCTGCCGGAGCTGCTGCCCTGGTCAGAAACGCGGCTGCTGATTGTCGCGTTCAACCGCTATATCGACCGCCTGCGGGTGATGATCTCCCGCCAGGAGCGCTTCAGCGCCGATGCGTCCCATCAGCTGAAAACGCCGCTGGCGGTGCTGAAAACGCAGGCTTCGGTTGCACTGGCCAGCGACGATCCGCAACTGTGGCGCGAAAGCCTGCAGGCGATGCGCGCCACGCTGGACGATACGGTCTTGTTAACGGAGCGGTTGCTGCAGCTGGCGACGGTAAAACAGCGGGAGCAGGCGTTTGCGGTGATTAACTTGCCGGAAATTGTGCGCAACAGCTGCTTTTCGCGTATTGCGCAAGCGCGGAGCAAACATATCGATCTTGGCTATGAGGGCGAGCAGTCGGCGGTACAGGTGGCAGGCGATAGCGTTCTGCTGGGGGAACTGTGCGCTAACCTGCTCGACAATGCCATTCGCTATACCCCGGAATATGGTACGGTCACGCTTAGCCTGCATCGCGACGGCGACGCCGTGCTGCTCAGCGTGGAAGACAGCGGCCCGGGAATTGACGACCAGCAGGTACACCAGGCGCTGATGCCGTTTCGCCGCCTCGATAACGCGGGCGCGATACCCGGTGCCGGGCTGGGGCTGGCGCTGGTAAACGATATCGCGCGTCTGCATCGTAGCCACCTGCAGCTTTCGCGCAGCGAAAGCCTGGGCGGACTGAAGGCGACGCTGCGCCTGCCGACCGTGGCGTCAGAGTAGCCCCTTCATGCTCAGGGTCAGGCGGGTGGCGGCGTTGAGATCGTAGTTTTTAAGCTCATCCGCTTTCACCCAGGCGTAATCGTCAAACTCCTCGTTGATCGTCACGTCACGATTGGCGCTGACGCAGTCGAAGATCAGATAGATCATATAGATCGCTTCCTGGCGCCCGTCGGGGTAAGTTTTAACGCGGGTATCATCGCGGAAGCTCCACGGCGCAATATGGGTAAGGATGAGTTTTTCGCCGAGCTCTTCGCGGATTTCCCGGCGCAGCGCCTCTTCAAGACGTTCCCCCGGCTCCACGCCGCCGCCGGATAAGGCCCATTGTCCGGGAAAAACGCCGCGGTCGGCAGCCATCTTGCACAACAGGTAATGGCCATCATTTTGGATTAGCGGGCAAACAATCGTCCTTTGACGCATGGTTTTTCTCCTTCAGGGGATAGGGCGGTAGGCTGATGAAACAGTTTGCGAGCCGCCTCGGTAAATCGCAACAGAAATAAAGCCCTGGCCTTGTCGAGTGCTACGTTAAGCGAAAATAACCGTATGGAGCACCGCCATGGAAAGGGCGACGAATTCCCCCTCGCCGCGCCGATCGTGCGGTGTGCCCCTTTTAACGTCAATGTATTTGGCGTAAATCATATTAAACATCAATATGAATGACGCTGAATTCCCGACGCCCCGCACCGGCAACGTCCGATGCCGTAAAAAGACGCAACTGGTTACACTCTTGTGAAAAATCATTTCGCCAGGTCATTGATTCCTGACGAGTGCGCAGTAGAATTTTCGGGTTTTTTCGGGACTTCTTTGATTTTAATTTTCTGGATAGAGTAAATAATGAAAAAAAGCATTTTTATGGCGCTGGCTGGCGTCATGCTGGTTTCTTCGGCGGCCCATGCGATCAGCGTTACCGGCGAAGCAGGCGAGCATTACACCAACCTTGGGGTCGGCTTCGGCACCGAGTCCACCGGTCTGGCTGTTTCGGGTAACTGGTTGCACAGCGATAACGACGGCGACGCCGCGGGTTTAGGCCTGGGTCTGAATATTCCGCTGGGGCCGTTCCTCGCGACCGTGGGTGGTAAAGGGGTATACACCAACCCGAAACAGGGTGATGAAGGCTATGCGGCAGCGGTCGGCGGCGGCCTGCAGTGGAAAATCGGCGACAGCTTCCGTCTGTATGGCGACTACTACTACTCTCCGGATTCACTCTCCAGCGGTATTGACAGCTATCAGGAAGCCAACGTCGGCGCCAGCTGGACCATTATGCGTCCGCTCAGCATCCAGGCGGGCTATCGCTATCTGAACCTGGCGGGTAAAGATGGCAACCGCGATAACACCATCGCCGACGGCCCGTACATCGGCGCCAGCGCCAGCTTCTAATCTCCTCCGGCGCGGTCTCTTCTTGCCGCGCCAGATTTTCCTCCTCGTCAGCATCCCGCTTTGCGTTATAGTATTTGCCACCTGGCAGGCAAGGAGTGAGCAATGTTGAATGTGGAAATGCTGTCCACTGGCGATGAAGTGTTGCATGGTCAAATCGTTGACACCAATGCAGCATGGCTGGCGGATTTCTTTTTTAATCAGGGTTTACCGTTAACGCGCCGTCATACCGTCGGCGACGATCTCGATGCGCTGGTGGCGATTCTGCGCGAACGCAGCGAACAGGCGGATGTGCTGATCGTCAATGGCGGCCTCGGCCCCACCAGCGACGACCTGAGCGCGCTGGCCGCGGCCACCGCGAAAGGCGAAGGGCTTATTTTGCATCCGGAGTGGCTGGATACCATGACCCGCTTCTTTGCCGAACGTGGGCGGCCGATGGCGGAAAGCAACCGTAAGCAGGCGGAAATCCCCGCCAGCGCCGAGATGATCAATAACCCGGTGGGCACGGCCTGCGGCTTTGCCATCCAGCTCAATCGCTGCCTGATGTTTTTCACCCCCGGCGTACCTTCTGAATTTAAAGTGATGGTCGAGCAGGAGATTTTACCGCGTCTGCGCCAGCGCTTTACGCTGCCGGAGCCGCCGGTATGCCTGCGTCTGACCACCTTTGGCCGCTCGGAGAGCGAGCTGGCGCAAAGCCTCAATCCGCTGACGTTACCGCCTGGCGTCGTGATGGGCTACCGCTCGTCGATGCCGATCATTGAGCTGAAGCTGACCGGACCGGCTGAGCAGCGTGACGCCATGCTGGCTCTGTGGCCGGAAGTGCGTAAAGTGGCTGGCGACAGCCTGATTTTCGAAGGCACTGAAGGGTTACCGGCGCAGATTGCACGCTGCCTGCAGGAGCGGCAGCTGAGCCTGACGCTCAGCGAGCAGTTTACCGGCGGTCTGCTGGCGCTCCAGCTGTCCCGCGCCGGCGCGCCGCTGCTGGCCAGCGAAGTGGTCCCGGCGCAGGAGGAGACGCTTGCGCAGGCGGCCCGCTGGGCGGCCGAGCGGCGCATTAACCATTTTGCCGGCCTGGCCCTGGCGGTGAGCGGCCAGGAGAACGATCATCTTAACGTGGCCCTGGCCACCCCGGACGGCACCTTCGCGCTGCGGGTGAAGTTCAGCGTCACCCGCCACAGCCTGGCGGTACGCCAGGAAGTCTGCGCCATGATGGCATTAAACCTGCTGCGTCGCTGGCTGAATGGCCAACCGCTGGCCAGCGAACATGGCTGGATTAACGTGGTGGATTCCCTCTCGCTGTAAGTCGTTTCCCGGCGCACGGGCTTCTCCCGGGCGCCGGTTGTCCAGCCTGTTGTACTCTCCTGAAAAAATTCTGTGCGTTAAGTCGCAATTTTCCGCTGCGAACGGTCCAGCATACGGGAAAGCGATTGCCCCGCGATGTCGCTCACACTTTACCGCCCGGACAACCGCAACACTGATTCCAGTATTCAGGATTGGAGTCCAGTATGTTGGAATCAACGAAAGTCCCGGCGCTAACCCGCGCGATTGAGATCCTCAATTTAATTAGCCGGATTGGTCCCTGCAGCGCAGCCACCATCATTGCCGAACTGGGGATCCCGAAAAGCACGGTTTATCTGCTGCTGGGCGAGCTGAAAAAGCAGCGCTTCATCAGTATGGATAATCAGGATAACTACTGCCTGTGGACCAAACTGGTGGAGCTGGCCGGGCAGGCGCTAAGCAAAATGGACCTGCGCGAGCTGGCGCGGCCACGCCTGACCCGGCTGATGGATGAGTGCGGCCTGCTCTGCCATCTGGGCATTATCGATCACGGTAACGCCTACTACATTCTGAAAATTGAATCACCCGCCACCATTAGCGTGCGTTCGCACGAAGGAAAGAGCCTGTCGCTTTACCGCTCCGGGATCGGCAAATGTTTGCTGGCCTGGCAGCCCGCCAGCGTTCAGGCGTCGATTATCGAAGACCTGCAGTGGGAGCGGGCTACGCCAACGACCATCAGCAATGCTCAACAGCTGCGGGAGGAGCTGGGGCGGATCCGCGCCCGGGGCTGGAGCTTTGATAATGGCGAGGACTACCCGGATGTGCGCTGTGTGGCCGCGCCGGTGTTTAACGCCAATAACGACCTGACCGCCGCCATCTCGGTGGTGGGCACCCGTCTGCAAATCAATGAAGACAATCGCGATTATCTGGCCGGTAAGGCGATTGCCTGCGCGAAAGATATTTCACGACTGCTGGGGTGGAAAAGCCCCTTCGAACAACTCGCCTCATCATAAGGAGAACACCATGACCCTACCGAAAATTAAACATGTCCGTGCCTGGTTTACCGGCGGCGCCACAGCAGAGCAGGGCGCCGGCGGCGGCGATTACCACGATCAGGGGGCTAACCACTGGATTGACGATCATATCGCTACCCCGATGAGCAAATATAAACAGTATGAGCAGTCCCGCCAGTCGTTTGGCATCAACGTGCTGGGCACGCTGATTGTGGAAGTGGAGGCTGACAACGGGCAGACCGGCTTTGCCGTGTCGACGGCCGGAGAGATGGGCTGCTTTATCGTGGAGAAACATCTCAACCGCTTTATCGAAGGCAAATGCGTCAGCGATATCAAACTGATCCATGACCAGATGCTCAACGCTACCCTTTACTACGCGGGATCCGGCGGTCTGGTGATGAACACCCTCTCCTGTGTCGACCTCGCGCTGTGGGATCTGTTCGGGAAAGTGGTTGGCCTGCCGGTCTACAAACTGCTGGGCGGAGCGGTACGCGACGAAATCCAGTTCTATGCCACCGGCGCCCGTCCGGATCTGGCGCAGGAGATGGGCTTTATCGGCGGCAAAATGCCCACCCATTGGGGGCCGCACGATGGCGACGCCGGGATCCGCAAAGACGTCGCCATGGTGGCGGATATGCGCGAAAAATGCGGCCCGGATTTCTGGTTAATGCTGGACTGCTGGATGAGCCAGGACGTTAACTATGCCACCAAACTTGCCCATGCCTGCGCCCCTTACAACCTCAAGTGGATCGAGGAGTGCCTGCCGCCGCAGCAGTATGAAGGTTATCGCGAGCTGAAGCGCCAGGCGCCGGCCGGGATGATGGTGACCAGCGGCGAGCACCACGGCACCCTGCAGTCCTTCCGCACCCTGTCTGAGACCGGAATCGATATTATGCAGCCCGACGTCGGCTGGTGCGGCGGCTTAACCACCCTGGTGGAGATAGCGGCTATTGCTAAAGCGCGCGGGCAGCTGGTGGTGCCGCACGGCTCGTCGGTGTACTCCCATCATGCGGTGATCACTTTCACCAACACGCCGTTCAGCGAGTTTCTGATGACCAGTCCGGACTGCGCCACGCTGCGTCCGCAGTTCGACCCGATCCTGCTCGGCGAGCCGGTGCCTGAGAGGGGGCGCATTCATAAATCGGTCCTGGATAAACCCGGCTTTGGCGTCGAGCTCAATCGCGACTGCAACCTGAAACGTCCTTATCAACACTGATCCCCCGGGCCGCCCGGCGGCCCACGCCTGAGGATATTATGATGAGCAACACTCTGCTGGAGAGCGTGGTGAAGAAAAACCGCGCACGCTTAATCCCCTTTATGCTGGCGCTGTACGTGCTGGCGTTTCTTGACCGTTCGAATATCGGTTTCGCCAAAGAGACCTACCAGCTGGATACGGGCCTCAGCAACGAAGCCTATGCGCTGGGGGCGGGGATTTTCTTTGTGGTCTATGCCTTTCTCGGGGTACCGGCCAACCTGCTGATGCGCAAATTCGGCGCCAGAAAATGGATCGGCTGCACCACGCTGCTGTGGGGCGTGCTGTCGGCGGCGATGGCGTGGGCGGATACGGAAGCGAAATTCCTGCTGGTACGCACCCTGCTGGGCGCGGCGGAGGCGGGCTTCTTCCCCGGCATGATCTACCTCACTTCACAGTGGTTTCCCCAGCAAAACCGCGCCAGCATTATGGGGCTTTTTTATATGGGGGCGCCGCTGGCCCTGACGCTCGGTTCGCCTTTATCCGGCGCGCTGCTGGAGATGCATGGGTTTATGGGCCATCCCGGCTGGTTCTGGATGTTTGTGATTGAAGGCCTGCTTGCTGTCGCCGCGGGAGCGTTCACCTTCTTCTGGCTGGACGATTCGCCGCAGCATGCCCGCTTCCTGAGCGCTGCGGAGAAACAGGCGCTGATCGGCGAGCTGGCGCGAGAGGAGGAGAAAAAGGTCACCTCGCGCCTGTCCGATGCGCTGCGTAACGGGCGGGTCTGGCAGCTGGCGCTGATTTACATGACCATTCAGGTGGCGGTCTATGGCCTGATTTTCTTCCTGCCTACTCAGGTCGCCGCGCTGTTGGGCACCAAAGTCGGCTTCATTGCGTCGGTGGTGACGGCTATCCCATGGGTGGCGGCGCTGTTCGGCACCTGGCTTATCCCTCGCTACTCCGATCGCACCGGCGAGCGGCGCAATATTGCCGCGCTGACGCTGCTGGCGGCAGCGGTCGGGATTGCGGTTTCCGGGCTGGTGGCGCCGGTGCTGGCTATCATCGCGCTGTGCGTGGCGGCGGTTGGGGTGATTGCCGTGCAGCCGGTCTTCTGGACGATGCCGACGCAGCTGCTCTCCGGCACGGCGCTGGCCGCCGGGATTGGCTTCGTTAACCTGTTTGGCGCCATCGGCGGCTTTCTGGCGCCAATCGTCCGCGTGCAGGCCGAAACGCTGTTCGCCAGCAGCGCCGCCGGACTGTTAACCCTGGCCGGCGTGGCCATCGTCGGGGTGATCATCATCTTCTCATTAAGCCTCACCCGCGCGGTTCCTCAGCGCGGCAGCGTACAGCATTGATTAAAGGAATCGCTATGAACGCACTGTTATCTAACCCCTTCAAACGTGGATTATTACGCGGTGAGACGCAAATTGGCCTGTGGCTGAGCTCGACCTCCTCCTATATGGCGGAGATTGCCGCCACCTCAGGATATGACTGGCTGCTGATCGACGGCGAGCATGCCCCGAATACCATTCAGGACCTTTATCATCAGCTCCAGGCCATCGCTCCCTATGCCAGTCAGCCGGTGATTCGTCCAGTCGAGGGCAGCCGCAGCCTGATAAAACAGGTGCTGGATATTGGCGCCAGAACGTTGCTGGTGCCGATGGTCGATACCGCCGAGCAGGCGCGGGAAGTCGTCTCGGCAACCCGTTATCCTCCCGTCGGTAGCCGCGGCGTCGGCGCCGGCGTGGCCCGGGCGGCGCGCTGGGGCAGAGTGGAGAATTATATGGCGGAGGCGAATGACGAGCTCTGTCTGCTGATTCAGGTAGAGAGCCGAACCGCGCTGGAAAATCTGGACGCTATCCTCGAGGTGGAGGGCATTGACGGGGTGTTTATCGGTCCGGCGGATCTCTCCGCTTCGCTGGGGCACCCGGACGATGCTGGCCATCCTGACGTGCAGCGGGTGATTGAGCAGAGCATCCGGCGCATTCGCGCGGCGGGTAAAGCGGCCGGATTTCTGGCGGTCGACCCGGCGATGGCGGAAAAATGTCTCGCCTGGGGGGCCAATTTCGTCGCCGTCGGGGTCGATACCATGCTCTACACCGAGGCGCTGGACCGCCGGCTGGCGATGTTTAAATCCGCCAGCGCTCAGCCGCAGGGGAAAGCGAGCTATTGACGGCGCAGGCTGGCGCCGGACTCAGGCGAGCGCCTGCGCCAGCACCGTCAGCGGATGTTCGCAGCGTTTGCTGGTGGACATTTCTATCTGCCATTTGCAGGTCTCGCAGTCGGTGACGACGATGTCGGCTCCGCTCTCCTCAATCTGACGGAACAGCGGGGCGCCGATAGCCTGGGATACCGCGTAATTCTCAGTCTTAAAGCCGTAGGTGCCGGCGATGCCGCAGCACTGGGAATCCAGCACCTCCAGCTGCAGGCCGGGGATCAGCCGTAGCAGTTCGAGGGTATACAGCGACCAGCCCATTTTCTCCATATGGCACGGCGTGTGATAGACCACCTTCAGCGGCAGCCGGCGCAGCGGCAGCGTTTTGCCACTATCCAGTTGTTTCCAGATCCAGCGAGTGGCCAGCTCCACCCGGTCGCGGAGATCGCTATTGTCAACATCCAGGAGGTGAGGGTATTCATCGCGCAGGGTAAAGGTGCAGGTCGAAGAGGTGGCAATGATCGGCAGCGCGTTTTCCCGCATCGCGGCGACGTTGCTCAGCGCCTGCTTACGCGCTTTGTCAAAAAAGCCGTTGGCGATCAGCGGCACGCCGCAGCATTTTTCCCTTGATAACAACTGCACGCCGGTGCCCAGCGCATTGACGACGCGAATCAGGTCCTTGCCCAGCTGCGGGTGGTTATAGTTGACGTAGCAACCATGAAAGAAGGCCACCTGCTCAGGGTACTGCGTCTGGTGGGCCGCGAGCTGGCGGTAAGCGCGGCGGAAGGTACCGAAGCCATATTTCGGCAGCGTGCGGCGATGATCGATATGGAGCGCTGCGTCGAGCAGGCGGCGTACCGGTTTTAAGCCGGTGGTGGCATTAACCAGTGGGGCAAAGGGGGTGGAAAGGGTGCCCATCAGGTCGGTATGGCTGAGGATGGCGTCGCGCAGGGTCGGCTTTTGCTGGCCGTACTGTGCCCGGGCGCGTTGAATGATATCGCCAATTTTCACATCCGACGGGCAGGCCACCTCACAGCGCTTGCAGTTGATGCAGTACTTGAGCGCCTCATCGTACAGCGCGCCATCCTTCAGGCGGAGGCGTTCGCCATCCGGCCCCGCCTGTTTCGGCCCGGGATAACGCGGATTGACCCGGCTTACCGGACAGGTGGTGGTACAGACCGTGCACTTAATGCAGCTTTCAAAATGGGTATCGTTCATGGCCGGCCTCCGGCAAGGGCGTGGATCTGTCTGGCGGCGTGCAGCGCGGTGACGGCACAGACCCCGCCGCCGCAGCCGAGCTGAATGGCATCGAACCCGCCGAGCAGCGAACCGATGGCGAACAGATTGCTGAACGGCTGCCCGCCCAGCAGGGGGCGCAGCAGGGCATCGGTTTTCACCCCGAAGCGCTGCCACGGCTGGGAGGCAAAGAAGTCCCGCTGGTACCAATCGTCGCGCGGCAGGGTCTGTTGCAGATCGAGACCAAGAATGGGTTCGCGCACGCTCTCCCGCGTGGCGACAAGACCGTTACTGAAAAAGCTGCCGCTGGCCAGCACGGTAAAACGCGGACGCAGCGCAATATCGCCGTGATTTCGCGTCCAGACGGCCTCGACGGCACCCTGTTGATGGCTGATGTTCACCACTTCATCGCCGGCAAGCCAGGTGCCGCCGCCGCGAATAAACTGCCGCTGCAGCAGACTGTGCAGGCGCATCCCGGGAACCGAAGGCGGCAGCGTCGGCAGCAGACGCAGCGGGCAGGGCAGGCGCGCCTGCAGCCAGTGGTACAGGCGATCGTCGGCGAGACCAAAGCAGGCGGGCATGATCAGCAGTTCATGCTGCTGCGCCAGGGGCAGCAGCGCCGCGTGCAGGGCAGGCCAGTGGTGTTCATCGTCGAGGAGGCGGGCGATATTGGCGGCGCGAAACTCGGTGGGGTTGTCACGCAACACATCCAGCAGCGGTAACTCGATTTCCGCCGCCACGGCGGTAACGCCGGTTTGCCCGAGCGCGGCGGCGGCGAGATGCGGCTGAAAATCGGCAAAGCCGCTGATCCCCACCAGGCAGACCCCTTGTCGGGGGAGTGGCGCGACAGGCACCTCCTGCGGCGATAGCCACGCCGCGCGCAGCGTCCCCAGCGGCGTTACTCGCCGGTGCGGGCGGTGCGCGTTGCCCTGCATCACCGCCCCGCAGGCGGTTAGCAGGGCTTCAGTCTGTTTAGCGTATTCGAGCACCGCCCCGGCCCCGAGCCGGGAATAAGGGTGCTCAGGAAGCAGTTCAGCGAGCTGCTGCAGACCTTGCGCGAGGTCAGTGACGTTATCGCCGTTCGGCAGCGCCGAGAGCAGATCTAACGACGCGGAAGAAAAATGCAGCGCGCTTTGCCCGCGGCTGATGATAACGCTGCGCAGGCCGGACTGATTCAGCGTCAGGCCGCACAGCAGACCGGCCAGTCCGCCGCCGATAATCGCGCAGTCAAATTTCATCCTGATGCTCCTGTGGCAGTCCGCACAGGCCGAGGTAGACCCAGCGGGTGAATTCGCTTTCGCGCAGCGCGTCGCCCCAGGCGATGGGCTGCACGCCCTTCCAGCGTTCATTGAGAAACGCCGACAGCTGGGCCAACGACTGCGCGGGGGTGGTGACGTTAAAGCGCTGCAGCAGCCCGGCGGCGCGGCAGGCGCAGAGTTCCCCCTGGCAGGTCCCCATGCCAATCCGGGTACGGCGGCGCAGGTCGAGCAGGGTGTTGACCGCCAGATTTTCCACCGCGTATTTCACTTCACCAGCGGTGACGGCTTCGCATTCGCAGACCAGGCTACGGTGCTGGCGGCTGTCGCCAAGCCAGGCCGGAGTGCGATCGCCATGGCGGTAGACGGCAGAGCCGCGCAGCGGGCCAGGCAGGGAGATAATTTTTCGCAGGGTGCTTTCCGTCGGCTCCTTTGAGCCGGGCAGCGGGCTCTCGGCCGTGGTACAGGGGGTGGTGTTGCCCAGCTTACGACAGACGGCGTCGGTGGCCCACTCGGCCATCAGGCGATAGGTCATCAGCTTGCCGCCGGTGATGGTAATGAAGCCTTCCATGCCGTCACGCTGAGCATGGTCGAGCAGGACGATGCCGCGGCTGACGCTGCGTCCGCAGGGATCGTTGTCGCTGGCCACCAGCGGGCGGACGCCGGAGTAGGCGCGGAGGATCCGGGTGCGGCCCATGACCGGCGCCAGCTTTTCGCCTTCGCGCAGCAGGGTATCGACTTCCGCGGTCGTGACCCGGTTGTCGTCAATTTCGTCATAAGGAATATGCATCGAGGTGGTGCCAATCAGCGAGATGGTATCCCCGGGCACCAGAATATCGGCATCGGCCGGCTTACGGCAGCGGTTGATCACCAGGTTGTTAATCCGGTGGTCGAGAATCAACAGCGATCCCTTCGCCGGGAACATGGTGATGCGCAGGTCGGCATATTCCGCAATGCGCTGCCCCCAGATCCCGGCGGCATTAACCACTACCCCGGCGTACAGCGTGCGGGCCTGGTGAAGCTGACTGTCGTATACCTGGACGCCGCAGACGCGATCGCCCTGGCGCAGCAGGCCAGTGACTTCGCAGCCGGTGAGAATCTGCGCGCCGTGTTCGCGGGCGTCGAGCATATTGGCCGCGGTGAGGCGAAACGGGTCAATGGTGCCGTCCGGAACCTGCACCGCCCCCAGCAGCGCCGGGTTGACGGCGGGCTCGCGGCGCAGCGCCTCCTGCGCAGAGAGCGGCGTGGCCTCTATGCCAGCCTGCTGGCAGGCGGCGATAAAGGTCTGCTGATATGCCAGATCGTCTTCAGGCAGGGTTATGAACAGACCGCCGGCCGGTTCGATACAGTGACGGGCGATGCGGCGCAGGATGCGGTTCTCACTGATGCATTCGCGGGCGGATTCGTTGTCAGTCACCGCATAGCGGGCGCCGCTGTGCAGCAGCCCATGATTACGGCCGGTGGCCCCGGTGGCGATATCATGACGCTCAATGAGCAGTGTGCGTAATCCGCGCCGGGCGCAATCGCGGGCGATACCGGCGCCGGTTGCTCCGCCGCCGATGATTATGACCTCGCTATCCAGACGTCCCGTCATCTTCAGCTCCTTTGCTTTCGTTTAACACCATTTAGCCACAGTCTATAAGGTTATTGTTTGATTTCGAGCATATTCGCGCGTTATTTGAGCGTGTTATGTGATTTCGTGCTCACATTGGAACCTTTTGTCATATTTCTGTAACAAATTGTGCGATGTTTCACAGTATCAGCTCTACGTATTGCCTACCATCGCGGCCAGATTCGAAGTTAGTGATTAATCTGGGATTGTTGTCGTGACGTTAGTAAAAAACAGCAAGGGCCACGGAGGCTGATATGTTAAGTATTTTTAAACCCGCCGCGCATAAAGCGCGTTTGCCAGCCGCGGAGATCGACCCGCTCTATCGTCGGTTACGCTGGCAGATTTTTATCGGCATCTTCTTTGGTTATGCCGCTTACTATCTGGTTCGTAAGAACTTTGCTCTGGCGATGCCCTATCTTATCGAGCAAGGTTTTTCCCGCGGCGACCTCGGTTTCGCCCTTTCTGGCATCTCCATTGCCTACGGATTTTCGAAATTCATCATGGGATCGGTCTCTGACCGTTCGAATCCGCGCATTTTCCTGCCGGCGGGGCTGATCCTCGCCGCGCTGGTGATGCTGGTGATGGGCTTCGTACCGTGGGCCACCTCGAGCATCATGATCATGTTCGTGCTGCTGTTCCTCTGCGGCTGGTTCCAGGGGATGGGCTGGCCGCCGTGCGGCCGTACCATGGTCCACTGGTGGTCGCAGAAAGAGCGTGGCGGAATTGTTTCAGTGTGGAACTGTGCGCATAACGTCGGCGGCGGGATCCCGCCGCTGTTGTTCCTGTTGGGTATGGCCTGGTTTAACGACTGGCACGCGGCGCTCTATATGCCGGCGTTCGCCGCTATCCTGCTGGCGATTTTCGCCTTTGCGATGATGCGCGATACTCCGCAATCCTGCGGCCTGCCGCCAATCGAAGAGTATAAAAATGACTATCCGGATGACTATAGCGAAAAGCACGAAGAAGAGCTGACGGCGAAGCAGATCTTTATGCAGTACATTCTGCCGAACAAGCTGCTGTGGTACATCGCGGTCGCCAACGTCTTCGTTTATCTGCTGCGCTACGGCATTCTCGACTGGTCGCCGACCTACCTGAAAGAGGTGAAGCACTTCGCGCTGGATAAATCCTCCTGGGCCTACTTCCTGTACGAGTACGCGGGGATCCCGGGCACCCTGCTGTGCGGCTGGATGTCGGATAAGGTGTTTAAAGGCAACCGCGGCGCCACCGGCGTGTTCTTTATGACCCTGGTGACCATCGCTACCATCGTGTACTGGCTGAACCCGGCGGGTAACCCGGGCGTGGATATGGCCTGTATGATTATTATCGGCTTCCTGATCTACGGCCCGGTGATGCTGATTGGTCTGCATGCGCTGGAGCTGGCGCCGAAGAAAGCTGCCGGCACCGCGGCAGGCTTCACCGGTCTGTTCGGTTATCTCGGCGGCTCCGTGGCCGCGAGCGCCATCGTCGGCTACACCGTCGATTTCTTCGGCTGGGACGGCGGCTTTATGGTGATGATCGGCGGCAGCGTGCTGGCGGTCGTCCTGCTGGTTATCGTGATGCTCGGTGAACGCCGCCATCATCAACAGCTGAAACAAGCCTAAGGAGCGACGATGAACATGAAACTCACCGCGCTAATGAGCGGCATGATGTTGGCCAGTTCGGCGCTGTGCTTCAGCGCGACAGCGGCGGATAAACTTGTCATCGCCCACCGGGGCGCCAGCGGTTATCTGCCCGAACATACCCTGCCGGCGAAAGCGATGGCCTACGCGCAGGGGGCGGATTACCTTGAGCAAGACCTGGTGATGACCAAAGACGACCGGCTGGTGGTGTTGCACGACCATTATCTCGACCGGGTGACCGACGTCGCTCAGCGCTTCCCGCAGCGGGCGCGTCAAGATGGCCGTTTCTACGCCATCGACTTTACCCTGGCCGAGATTAAGTCGCTGAAGTTTACCGAAGGCTTTGAGCCGAAAGATGGCAAGAACGTGCAAACCTACCCCGGGCGTTTCCCGATGGGCAAATCCGATTTCCGCATTCATACCTTTGAAGAGGAGATTGAGTTTGTCCAGGGGCTGAACCATTCCACCGGCAAAAACATCGGTATTTACCCGGAAATCAAAGCGCCGTGGTTCCACCATCAGGAAGGCAAAGATATTGCCGCCAGCACCCTGAAAGTGCTGAAAGAGTATGGCTACACCAGCAAGCAGGATAAGGTCTATCTGCAGTGCTTTGACGCCAACGAGCTGAAGCGCATTAAAAATGAGCTGGAGCCGAAGATGGGCATGGATCTTAATCTGGTGCAGCTCATCGCCTATACCGACTGGAATGAAACCCAGCAGAAACAGGCCGATGGCCAATGGGTGAACTACAGCTATGACTGGATGTTCAAGTCGGGGGCCATGGCGCAGATTGCGCAGTACGCCGACGGCATTGGTCCGGATTACCATATGCTGGTGGCGGAAGGCTCAAAGCCGGGGGCGGTGAAGCTGACGGCGATGGTGAAAGAGGCGCACGCCAGCCATCTGCAGGTGCATCCGTACACCGTGCGCGCGGATCAGTTGCCGGAGTACGCGACTAACGTTAATCAGCTCTATGACCTGCTGTATAACCAGGCGGGCGTCGACGGCTTGTTTACCGATTTCCCGGATAAAGCGGTGCAGTTCCTGGACGCGAAACGCTAAAAAGCCGGGTGGCGGTTGCGCCTTACCCGGCGTACGAACTGCGGTTTTGTTGATACGGTTCTCGGCGTGCAACGATTTCGACCCGGGAATAACGTTTGTTCTATGATATTTCCTGGAAGATTGTGCTCCCGATATTTCTTCTGCGTTATGCCTTTCATAGCGCAGGGAGCGCACAGGGGGAGGCCAGTCGCCGCCTCCCCCTGTACCCCCGGGCTCCGGCCAGCAAAATCGCCGCTGCGCGGTCCCTTCGACTTATCCCTGCAGGCTTCGGATCGGGCCGAGGCAGCGTCCATGCAAAACACGGCCCTCAGCCCGCATCCATGCGGGCTGCCACGGCCTTCCGGGAACGTCTCAGCGATTTTGAGGCCGTCAACACCGGCAGTTTCAGCAGCCCAGGGCGGCAGTGCGTAAACGGCCGGTCCTGGAACAGTAGGTCAGGTAAGCGTAGCGCCACCTGACAAGACTACATCTCGATCTCAATATCGCCTTTCGCCCGGCAGCAGCAGGGCAAAATCTCGCCCGGCTGGATAAAGGCCAGCGGCTCGGTCAGCCAGTCAACCTGGCCGGAGACCAGACGGGTGCGGCAGGAGCCGCAATAGCCTGCGCGGCATTGATACTCGACGTCGATATTATGCGATTCAAGAGCAGCCAACAGGGAAGGGTGTTCATCCTGACACTCAAGGCGAGTGTCAGAGATTTTCAAGAAGATCCGCTTCATTACAGCTGGAAGTTGCTCAGATCGTCGGCATCGACTTCAGAGTCGATCTGGCCGACCAGGTAAGAGCTGACCTCTACTTCCTGCGGCGCCACCTGAACGTTGTCGGAGACCAGCCAGGTGTTGATCCACGGGATCGGGTTGGAGCGGGTCTGGAACGGCAGATCAAGGCCCACCGCCTGCATGCGGATATTGGTGATGTACTCGACGTACTGGCAGAGAATATCTTTGTTCAGGCCAATCATCGAGCCGTCGCGGAACAGGTAGTCCGCCCACTCTTTCTCCTGCTGGGCCGCCAGCACGAACAGATCATAGCACTCCTGTTTGCACTCTTCGGCGATTTCCGCCATTTCCGGATCGTCGCTGCCGGAGCGCAGCAGGTTCAGCATATGTTGAGTGCCGGTCAGGTGCAGCGCTTCATCGCGGGCGATCAGGCGGATAATTTTGGCGTTGCCTTCCATCAGTTTGCGCTCGGCAAAGGCGAAGGAGCAGGCGAAGCTGACGTAGAAGCGGATCGCTTCCAGGGCGTTGACGCTCATCAGGCATAGATAGAGTTTCTTTTTCAGCTCGCGCAGATTGACGGTCACGGTCTTGCCGTTGACGGTATGGGTGCCTTCGCCCAGCAGATGCCAGTAGCTGGTCATCTCGATCAGCGAATCATAATAGTGAGAGATCCCTTCCGCACGTTTCTGGATCTGCTCGTTGGTGACGATATCGTCGAACACGGTCGCCGGATCGTTGACGATGTTGCGGATGATATGGGTGTACGAGCGCGAGTGAATGGTCTCAGAGAAGGCCCAGGTTTCCACCCAGGTCTCCAGCTCCGGGATGGAGATCAGCGGCAGCAGAGCGACGTTCGGGCTGCGGCCCTGGATGGAGTCGAGCAGCGTCTGGTACTTCAGGTTGCTGATGAAAATGTGTTTTTCGTGTTCCGGCAGCGCCTGGTAGTCGATGCGATCGCGGGAAACGTCAACCTCTTCCGGGCGCCAGAAGAAGGAGAGCTGCTTTTCAATCAGCTTTTCAAAGATGTCGTATTTTTGCTGATCGTAGCGGGCCACGTTAACCGGCTGGCCAAAAAACATTGGCTCAAGCAACTGATCGTTTTTCGTCTGTGAAAAAGTGGTGTATGCCATTGAAGTGAGTCCTGTTGAACTGTATTGCCCGGCGGGAATGGGTTGGCCGGGCCTACAAAATCGTAGGCCGGGTAAGCGTAGCGCCACCCGGCAAAAATACCTTAGATCTTACAAGCGCCGCTTTCGCAGCCGTCGTCCTGAATGGACGGGGCCAGGTCATCCTGAGCGTCTTCAGCGCCATCACGGGTGTTGTGATAGTACAGCGTTTTGACGCCGAATTTATAGGCGTTGAGCAGGTCTTTCAGCAACTGCTGCATCGGCACTTTTCCGGAAGGGAAGCGCGTCGGATCGTAGTTGGTATTCGCAGAGATCGACTGGTCGATAAACTTCTGCATGATACCCACCAGCTGCAGGTAGCCGTCGTTGTTCGGCATTTCCCACAGCAGCTCGTAGGCGTTCTGCAGGTTTTCGTAGTCCGGCACCACCTGGCGCAGGATCCCATCCTTCGAGGCTTTGATACTCACGTGACCGCGCGGCGGCTCGATGCCATTGGTGGCGTTGGAGATCTGCGACGAGGTCTCGGACGGCATCAGCGCGGAGAGCGTAGAGTTGCGCAGGCCGTGGGTTTTGATGGACTCGCGAAGCGCTTCCCAGTCGTAGTGCAGGGATTCGCTGACGATGCTGTCCAGGTCTTTTTTGTAGGTATCGATCGGCAGGATACCCTGCGCATAGGTGGTTTCGTTGAACCACGGGCAGGCGCCCTGTTCGATAGCCAGCTCGTTGGAGGCCTTCAGCAGATAGTACTGAATCGCTTCGAACGTTTTGTGGGTCAGGTTGTTGGCGCTGCCGTCGGAGTAGCGTTTGCCATGCTTCGCCAGATAGTAAGCGAAGTTGATCACGCCGATGCCCAGCGTACGGCGGCCCATTGCGCCGCGTTTGGCGGCCGGGATGGGGTAATCCTGATAGTCCAGCAGCGCGTCCAGGGCACGCACCGCCAGCACCGCCAGCTCTTCCAGCTCGTCGAGGCTGTCGATAGCCCCGAGGTTGAAGGCCGACAGGGTGCACAGCGCGATTTCGCCGTTTTCGTCGTTGACGTCTTCCAGCGGTTTAGTCGGCAGAGCGATCTCCAGGCACAGGTTAGACTGGCGCACCGGGGCGACCACCGGATCGAACGGGCTGTGGGTGTTGCAGTGGTCGACGTTCTGGATGTAGATGCGGCCGGTGGAGGCGCGCTCCTGCATCATCAGCGAGAACAGCTCAACCGCTTTAATGCGCTGCTTGCGAATGCTGTCGTCCTGCTCGTACTGGGTGTACAGGCGCTCAAACTCGTCCTGATCGGCGAAGAAGGCGTCATACAGGCCCGGGACGTCGGAAGGGCTGAACAGGGTAATGTCGCCGCCCTTCAGCAGACGGGTGTACATCAGCTTATTGATCTGCACCCCGTAGTCCATGTGACGAACGCGGTTGGCGTCGGTACCGCGGTTGTTTTTCAGCACCAACAGGCTTTCCACTTCCAGATGCCACATTGGGTAGAAGAGGGTCGCCGCGCCGCCGCGAACGCCGCCCTGCGAGCAGGACTTCACCGCAGTCTGGAAATGTTTGTAGAACGGAATGCAGCCGGTGTGGAAGGCTTCGCCGCCGCGGATCGGGCTGCCCAGCGCGCGAATGCGGCCGGCGTTGATGCCGATGCCGGCGCGCTGGGAAACGTATTTCACAATCGCGCTGGAGGTGGCGTTGATGGAATCCAGGCTGTCGCCGCACTCGATCAGCACGCAGGAGCTGAACTGACGGGTCGGGGTACGCACGCCGGACATGATCGGCGTCGGCAGCGAGATTTTAAAGGTCGACACCGCGTCGTAGAAACGCTTGATGTAGTCCAGACGCGTTTCGCGCGGGTAGTTAGAGAACAGGCAGGCAGCCACCAGAATATAAAGGAACTGCGCGCTCTCATAAATTTCGCCGGTGACGCGGTTCTGTACCAGATACTTGCCTTCCAGCTGCTTCACGGCAGCATAGGAGAAGTTCATGTCGCGCCAGTGGTCGAGGAAACCGTCCATCTGCTGGAACTCTTCTTCCGTGTAGTCTTCCAGCAGATGATGATCGTATTTACCCTTCTCGACCATCTTCACCACGTGATCGTAAAGCGCCGGCGGCTCAAACTGGCCGAAGGCTTTTTTACGCAAGTGGAAGATCGCCAGACGCGCGGCGAGGTACTGGTAATCCGGCGCCTCGCGGGAGATCAGGTCCGCAGCGGCTTTAATAATGGTTTCGTGGATGTCCGCGGTTTTAATGCCGTCATAGAACTGGATATGCGAGCGCAGCTCTACCTGGGAAATCGAAACGTTATTCAGTCCTTCTGCCGCCCAATCCAGTACTCGATGGATTTTGTCGAGATTGATGCGCTCGGTGGTCCCGTCGCGCTTTGTCACCAGCAGACTCTGATTCATGTGGATTTTACCTGTCCGTGAAAGAAAATATCCCCCGTTTATCCACAGAAGGCCGTTGTGACTAACTCTGTGGATAAATACTATATGTAGGGGGTTGTCGATAAAAGGAACGCTATATGGTGAGTATTTTAGTAAGGAATCTTTTGAGTACAAGGGTTGATTTTGACGTTAAATTGAGGTTGCGGAAGGGTAATAATCCGCAAGTCCACGTCGCATAAGGCCTGGAGAAGAAGTCAATAAAACAGAAAAAAAAATGAAAATTTGATCGAGTGCTGATTTCTTCATCGGAAGAAATAATCACGCGGCTTGATGCCGCGCAATCATCATAAGCGCAGCTGCTGACGTCACGCTTTTCTGGCGCTGGTATGCAACATATAGTTAACATCAACCCCCGGCGCCAACTTGAAGGTGTTGGTCAACGGATTGTAATGCAGACCGATGATATGCTGCTCTTTCAGAGTAGTCTGATCTACCCAGCCCAGCAGTTCGGCCGGCTTGATAAACTTTTTCACATCATGGGTGCCTTTGGGCACCATCTTCATGACATATTCCGCGCCGACCACCGCCATCAGCCACGCTTTACCGTTGCGGTTGATGGTGGAGAAGAAGACCTGACCGCCAGGCTTCACCAGCCGCGCGCAGGCGTGGACTACCGACTGTGGGTCAGGGACGTGCTCCAGCATCTCCATGCAGGTGACGACATCGTATTGCTGCGCGTGCTTCGCGGCATGTTCCTCAACCGTTTCCTGAACATATTCCACCTGAATACCGCTCTCCAGGGCGTGCAGTTTCGCCACCTGCAGCGGCTCTGCGCCCATGTCCAGTCCGGTGACCGTCGCGCCTTCGCGCGCCATACTCTCGGCGAGGATGCCGCCGCCGCAGCCGACATCGAGGACTTTTTTACCGAACAGGCCGCCTGAGCGTTCGGCGATATAGCCCAGCCGCAGGGGATTAATGCGGTGGAGCGGTTTGAACTCGCCCTCCAGATCCCACCAGCGCGAGGCGACGGCTTCGAATTTGGCGATTTCAGCATGATCGACGTTAGGGGCTACCGACGTTTTTTCGGCATTCATGGGCGCTTTTACTCCTTTTCTGTTCAGACCTGGGAGTATATCAGCAGCGCGCCATGAATAAACCGTATTGCTTTACCTCTCTTAGCGCGGCTGTGTTATAATTTGCGACCTTTGAATCCGGGATACAGTAGAGGGATAGCGGTTAGATGAGCGACCTTGCGAGAGAAATTACACCGGTCAACATTGAGGAAGAGCTTAAGAACTCTTATCTGGATTATGCGATGTCGGTCATTGTTGGCCGTGCGCTGCCGGATGTCCGAGATGGCCTGAAGCCGGTACACCGTCGCGTACTTTACGCCATGAACGTATTGGGCAATGACTGGAACAAAGCCTATAAAAAATCAGCCCGTGTCGTTGGTGACGTAATCGGTAAATACCACCCGCACGGCGACTCCGCGGTATACGACACCATCGTCCGTATGGCGCAGCCGTTCTCGCTGCGTTACATGCTGGTGGACGGCCAGGGTAACTTTGGTTCCATCGACGGCGACTCCGCCGCGGCGATGCGTTATACCGAAATTCGTCTGGCGAAAATCGCTCATGAGCTGATGGCCGATCTTGAAAAAGAGACGGTCGATTTCGTTGACAACTATGACGGTACGGAGCGTATTCCGGACGTCATGCCGACCAAAATTCCTAACCTGCTGGTAAACGGCGCCTCCGGGATCGCCGTCGGGATGGCCACCAACATACCGCCGCATAACCTGACGGAAGTGATCAACGGCTGTCTGGCCTATGTCGACGACGAAGACATCAGCATTGAAGGGCTGATGGCGCATATTCCTGGCCCTGATTTCCCGACCGCCGCCATTATCAACGGCCGTCGCGGCATTGAAGAGGCCTACCGCACCGGTCGCGGTAAAGTCTACATCCGCGCGCGCGCGGAAGTGGAAGTGGACGCCAAATCCGGCCGCGAAACCATCATCGTGCATGAAATTCCTTATCAGGTGAACAAAGCGCGCCTGATTGAGAAAATCGCCGAGCTGGTAAAAGAAAAACGCGTGGAAGGCATCAGCGCGCTGCGTGATGAGTCTGATAAAGACGGGATGCGCATCGTGATTGAAGTGAAGCGCGACGCGGTAGGGGAAGTGGTGCTCAACAACCTCTATTCCCAGACCCAGCTGCAGGTCTCCTTCGGTATCAACATGGTTGCGCTGCACCATGGCCAGCCGAAGATCATGAACCTGAAAGACATCATCGCCGCCTTCGTGCGCCACCGCCGCGAAGTGGTGACCCGTCGTACGATTTTTGAACTGCGCAAAGCGCGCGACCGGGCGCATATCCTCGAAGCGCTGGCCGTGGCGCTGGCCAACATCGACCCGATTATCGAACTGATCCGTCGCGCGCCGACCCCGGCTGAAGCGAAAGCGGCGCTGGTTGCCCAGGCGTGGGATCTCGGTAATGTCGCGGCGATGCTGGAACGTGCCGGTGATGACGCCGCGCGTCCGGAATGGCTGGAGCCAGAGTTCGGCGTGCGCGAGGGTAAATACTACCTGACCGAGCAGCAGGCTCAGGCGATTCTGGATCTGCGTCTGCAGAAACTGACCGGCCTTGAGCATGAAAAACTGCTCGACGAATATAAAGAGCTGCTGGAACAGATCGCGGAACTGCTGCACATCCTCGGCAGCGCCGACCGTCTGATGGAAGTGATTCGCGAAGAGCTGGAGCTGATCCGCGACCAGTTCGGCGACGAACGTCGTACCGAAATCACCGCCAACAGCGCTGATATCAACATCGAAGATCTGATCAACCAGGAAGACGTGGTGGTCACCCTGTCGCATCAGGGCTATGTGAAGTATCAGCCGTTGACCGACTACGAAGCACAGCGTCGTGGCGGTAAAGGCAAATCGGCAGCGCGCATTAAAGAAGAAGACTTTATTGACCGCCTGCTGGTGGCCAACACCCATGACACTATCCTCTGCTTCTCAAGCCGCGGTCGTCTGTACTGGATGAAGGTCTATCAGCTGCCGGAAGCCAGCCGCGGCGCGCGCGGTCGTCCGATCGTCAACCTGCTGCCGCTGGAAGCCGATGAGCGTATCACCGCTATCCTGCCGGTCCGCGAGTACGAAGAGGGCGTTAACGTCTTTATGGCCACCGCCAGCGGTACCGTGAAGAAAACCGCGCTGACCGAGTTCAGCCGTCCGCGTTCCGCTGGCATCATCGCGGTGAACCTGAACGAAGGCGATGAGCTGATCGGCGTCGATCTGACCTCTGGTCAGGACGAAGTGATGCTGTTCTCCGCGGCCGGCAAGGTCGTGCGCTTCAAAGAAGATGCCGTTCGCGCCATGGGCCGTACCGCCACCGGCGTACGCGGCATTAAGCTGGCGGAAAACGACAGTGTCGTCTCGCTGATTATTCCGCGCGGCGAAGGCGCGATCCTGACGGTGACGCAAAACGGTTACGGTAAACGTACCGCCGCGGCTGAGTATCCGACCAAGTCGCGTGCCACCCAGGGCGTTATCTCGATCAAAGTCACCGAGCGTAACGGTTCCGTGGTCGGCGCCGTACAGGTGGATGATTGCGATCAGATCATGATGATCACCGACGCCGGGACGCTGGTGCGTACCCGCGTTTCCGAAGTGAGCATTGTGGGCCGTAATACCCAGGGCGTGATCCTCATCCGCACCGCAGAAGATGAAAACGTGGTGGGCCTGCAGCGCGTCGCTGAGCCGGTAGACGATGAAGAGCTGGACGCCATCGACGGTAGCGCGGCGGAAGGCGATGATGATATCGCCCCGGAAGCGGATACCGATGACGACATCGCCGAAGACGAAGAGTAATCGTCCCAGGTAAATGTTCTGAAAGGGCCGGGTATTCTCCCGGCCCTTTTTGCATTAACATTGCGGCAAAGCCGGTTTACCGCTACTTTAACCCCATTCTGTTGAGTCCCTGACGGCCGAGCATCGCCACATTGAAATATCTTGCCTCTTTCCACACAACCCTGAAGGTTTCACGTTATCTGTTCAGAGCGCTGGCGGTATTGCTGTGGCTGCTGATTGCGTTTGTCTCTGTGTTTTATATCGTCAACGCGCTACACGAGCGGGAAGCCGAGATCCATCAGGAGCTCAATCTCAATGCCGATCAGGCCCAGCGCTACATCCAGCGTACGGCGGACGTGATTAAAGAGCTCAAGTATGTCGCCGGTAACCGGCTGTCGGCAGGGGATGCGGTAGCGCAAGGGCAAAGCGGCGATATTGCGATCCCCAGCTTTGAACCCCTGTATCCTGACTCCGACTGCAGCGCAATGAGTAGTGCCTGGCGTAATTCGCTCCAGTCGCTGGCGTGGTTTATGCGCTACTGGCGGGATAATTTTACCGCCGCCTACGACCTTAACCGCATCTTTCTCATCGGCAGCGATAATCTCTGTATGGCCAACTTTGGCCTGCGGGACGTGCCGATTGAGCGCGATCAGGCGCTGAAAGTCCTGCATCAACGCATTGAGCAATACCGCAATGCGCCGCAAAACGAGCGCGGCAACAATCTCTTCTGGATAAGCCAGGGCGTGCGCCCCGGGGTGGGCTACTTTTACGCCCTGACGCCGATCTATATGGCCAATCGCCTGCAGGCGATGCTCGGCGTGGAGCAGACCATCCGCATGGAAAGCTTCTTTACGCCGGGCAGCCTGCCGATGAGCGTGACGATCTTCGACGATAACGGCCAGCCGCTGATCTCGCTGGCCGGCGCGGAAGGCAAAGTCCAGAGCGAAGCGAAGTGGATGCAGGAGCGAATGTGGTTTGGCTACAGCACGGGTTTCCGCGAGCTGGTGCTGAAGAAAAGCCTCGCGCCGTCCTCCCTGAGCATCGTCTATTCCGTCTCGGTAGACCAGGTGCTGGAGCGGATCCGCATGCTGATCATCAACGCCATCGTTCTCAATATCCTCAGCGGTGCGATGCTGTTTGCGCTGGCGCGGATGTATGAGCGGCGCATTTTTATCCCGGCGGAAAATGACGCTCAACGGCTGGAAGAACATGAGCAGTTCAACCGCAAAATCGTGGCCTCCGCCCCGGTGGGGATCTGTATTCTGCGCACCCTCGACGGGACCAACATTCTCAGTAACGAGCTGGCGCACAACTATCTGAACATGCTGACCCACGAGGACCGCCAGCGGCTGACGCAGATTATCTGCGGCCAGCAGGTCAACTTTGTCGATGTGCTGACCAGCAACCATACCAACCTGCAGATTAGCTTTGTCCACTCGCGCTATCGCAATGAAAACGTGGCGATTTGCGTGCTGGTGGACGTTTCCGCCCGCGTGAAGATGGAGGAGTCGCTGCAGGAGATGGCCCAGGCGGCGGAGCAGGCCAGCCAGTCGAAATCGATGTTCCTTGCCACCGTCAGCCATGAGCTGCGTACCCCGCTGTATGGCATCATCGGTAACCTCGATCTGCTGCAGACTAAAGCCTTGCCGAAAGGCGTCGATCGCCTGGTGACGGCGATGAACAACTCCTCGAGCCTGCTGCTGAAAATCATCAGCGATATTCTCGATTTCTCCAAAATCGAGTCCGAGCAGTTGAAGATCGAGCCGCGGGAATTTTCCCCGCGCGAGGTCATGAACCATATCTCCGCCAACTATCTGCCGCTGGTGGTGCGCAAGCAGCTGGGTCTGTACTGCTTTATCGAACCGGACGTTCCGGAACAGATGTCCGGCGACCCGATGCGTCTGCAGCAGGTGATCTCAAACCTGCTGAGCAATGCGATCAAGTTCACCGACACCGGCTGCATTATCCTGCACGTTCAGTGCGCAGGAGATTATCTGCAGATTAGCGTCCGCGACACCGGGGAGGGGATCCCGGCGAAAGAGGTATTGCGCCTCTTCGACCCTTTCTTCCAGGTGGGGACCGGCGTGCAGCGCAACTTCCAGGGCACCGGCCTTGGCCTGGCGATCTGCGAAAAACTGATCAGCATGATGGATGGCGATATCGCCGTGGAAACGGAGCCGGGAATGGGCAGCCGCTTTACCATCCGCATCCCGCTGTATGGCGTGCAGAACACGCCGCAGGTGACGGCGGACGGTTTCGCTGGCAAGACCTGCTGGCTGGCCATCCACAACACCTCGTTGGCGATGTTCGTCACCTCGCTGCTCAGCTATCACGGCCTGACGGTACGCCGCCATGCCGGAGAAACCCCGGACGCCGAGGATGTCTTACTCACTGACGATGAAGCGCTGAGCGGCTGGCAGGGAAGGGCGATGGTCATCTTCTGCCGTCGTCATATCGGTATTCCGCAGGAGCGGGCCGCCGGCGAGTGGCTGCATAGCGTGACGACGCCGCATGAACTGCTGCCGCTGTTGGGACGTATTTTCCACGTCGCGCTGGCCAGTGCGGAGAATAGCCGGGCGCTGATGGCGCCGGAGGCGCAGGTCGGCAATAACGACGACATGATGATTCTCGTGGTCGACGATCATCCGATCAACCGCCGCCTGCTGGCGGATCAGCTGGGATCGCTCGGCTACCAGTGCGTGACCGCCAACGACGGGGTCGACGCGCTCAACGTTCTCAGCAAGCAGCACATCGATATTGTGCTCAGCGACGTCAACATGCCTAATATGGATGGTTATCGCCTGACGCAGCGCATTCGTCAGCTTGGCCTGACGCTGCCAGTGATTGGCGTAACGGCCAATGCCCTGGCGGAAGAGAAGCAGCGCTGTCTGGAATCGGGGATGGACAGCTGTCTGTCCAAGCCGGTGACGCTTGACGTGCTGAAGCAAACGCTGACGGTATATGCGGCGCGGGTACGTAAAGGGCGGGAATAATCGGGAGCTCCGTCTCGCCGGGGCGAGACGGAGAGCGCGTTGGGATTACTCTTTGTCCGTCGAGCTCAGCGAGACGGAGGAGAGGTAGTTCAGCAGGGCGATGTCGTTTTCGACGCCCAGCTTCATCATCGCCGACTTTTTCTGGCTACTGATGGTTTTGATGCTGCGGTTCAGCTTTTTGGCGATCTCGGTCACCAGGAAGCCTTCGGCGAACAGACGCAGCACTTCGCTCTCTTTCGGCGACAGGCGTTTATCGCCATAGCCGCTGGCGCTGATTTTTTCCAGCAGACGAGAGACGCTTTCCGGGGTGAATTTCTTCCCTTTCTGCAGCGCGGCCAGCGCTTTAGGCAGATCGGTCGGCGCCCCCTGCTTGAGGACGATCCCTTCGATATCCAGATCCAGCACCGCGCTGAGGATCGCCGGGTTATTGTTCATGGTCAGAACAATGATCGACAGATCCGGGAAGTGGCGCTTGATGTATTTGATCAGCGTGATCCCGTCGCCGTATTTATCACCGGGCATGGACAGATCGGTGATCAGCACATGGGCGTCCAGCTTCGGAAGATTGTTGATAAGGGCCGTGGAGTCTTCAAACTCGCCAACGACGTTCACCCACTCAATTTGCTCAAGTGACTTACGAATACCGAACAGTACGATCGGATGGTCATCGGCAATAATTACGTTCATAGTGTTCATGTATAAGGCTACCTTCTACAGCAAGCTCTTGACGTAAGCGTCAATGTCGCTGATATATTTTTCTATGCCTTGCGCATCCTTTTCGCGAATCAGATGCTCAAGCGTTTCACATAACTGCTTGCCGGGTATCAGATTAAGCATAGCAAATGCCCCTTTGAGGCGGTGGGCGGTTTGCGCCAGAGCAGCAAAATCACCCGCTTCGTTTTCAGTATACAATCTCTGAACATCATCCGGTACCGTATCGGCAAACAGTGCGTAATAGCCGCTGGCATGGAGTTCGGCGTTACTCTCGTTTCCTGAGGTGGCGGGTTGAACCGCCTCCTCCGCCAGCTGCTGCTCAATAAGCTGCAGGATAGCCTCCTGCATCGCCGTGCTAATATTAAAGTTGACCCGCAGTTGGCCCGGGCCGATTTTGCGTATCCCAACCTCATCATCGCTTAAAAGCAAGCCCGAAGCAGTAAGATTAGACGGATTATCCGTTAAATACAGATCGAACGCTTGACTTGTCGCTCGATCGTCCGGCGTGATGCAGGACGCCCCCCAGCTCTCCAGCTGGCGGGTGACAATCCGCCGTACTTCGCTGGAGGTCACATCCAGCAGGACGATAACGTCATCCAGCAGATGTTCTCCCGCCTCTGGCGCCTCTTCGCTGGCCGGCATTTTCAGATGCAGGCTATAGCGAGTCCCCAGCGACTCCCGCGCTTTGATGGTCAACTGCCCGCCCAGCTTGCGCGTCATGCGGTCACATAACCAGAAGGTAAGGGCGTTCGCTTTGCCGTACAGATCGCTCTGAGTCTCATTGAGATACGGGAAGTGCATATTGTCGATCTCGTTTGCCGAGACCCCGTTGCCAGTATCCAGTATGCGGAAGGTCAGGCGATCGCTGGCCGACTCTTCCTGGCAGACGTCGAGGGTGATCTTGCCGATAGGCGTGGTGGTGATGGAATACTGGATCAGCAGTATCAGCGTGCGCCGCAGGGCTTCACGGTCGCCATAGCGTTGCTCGCCGGCAGGCAGCGCGTTATTGATAAGCAACTGCAGCCCCTTGCGCTTCATCGCCGGCAGCACCTCCGGTACGACGTCGTCGATCAGCTCCTGCACCGAGAACAGCGACTGGCTGGTTTTCCAGGCATCACTTTCCAGCAGGTTGGCGAGCTGAATATCATCGATCAGTTTGACCAGCTCATCGGCATGCTGCGCCAGCGTCCGGCTCTCCGCGCCGTCGAGCGCCGCTGCCTCAGCCGCCAGGTTAAGGGCTGGCTGCTTCAGGGCGCTGCCGATATGCCGCATAAAGGTCGTCCGGCCCTGCTGGTTTTTCTCATACAAGCGCTGGGCCTGTTTGAGCTTTTTATTGACCAGCACTTCGCGGTCCTGGTCTCGGATAATCAGGATCTGCGTGCGCGGCGCGACCTGGCTGCGATACTGGCGGATCTCATACTGTTCGTTGTTGACGGTGGCCTGGATCACCCCCTGATGCTGGTCCGCCATGTTAGTGATGTTCTGCAGATTCAGGTGCGGAAGCAGATGGTCGGCAATCGGGTTGCTGATCACCGTTCGGTTGGCTTCCTGATCGTGGACCAGCAGCCCCAGCGGCAGCAAAGAAACAATTTCTTCATTAAGGGCACGCAGTAAACGCAGTTCGCTATTGGCGGCGGAGGGGAGCCCGGCGCCCGAGGCGCTGCTGCGACCTTTATAATGCCGAAAGGTCGTGAAACCGAACAGCGCCAGCGCCAGCAGGCCAATGTTAAGCAGCAGCGGCAGAAGAATGTTTTGCAGGGATTCCAGCAGCATGGTGCTCATCGGTACCGTCCACACTAACTGCATACCGGTGGTGCTGATGTCGGTGGCGATGTCAATCTGCATGCCGTTGAAGGTGATCCCGATATGATCGCTAGCCTCTTTCTCGGGGCTGGCGGCCACATTTTGCGTGGGATCAGGCTCGATACGAAAGCTATCCAGCGCCATGCCCGGCGGGATCAGATCGTTAATCGGCAGGTCGAAGGCGACCACCGTTGCCAGGTGTCCTGGCTGATTGAAGGTAGTACGTAACGTAAAGTAGTGCGCGTTCTGCCAGGCAAGATGGCGCAGCGGCGAGAAGGTCTCGCGCTCATCAAGGGTATTGGCCTGCAGCAGCATTTCCGCGCGCCGGGATTCCACCACGCTGCTGATCGTTGACTCTTTAAAGCTTGAGGAGAGGTCCTTCAACGGCAGGGTGGAGATAAGGATCAGGCTATTGTCCAGCCCATTGAGATAGTACATCGACCACGGAATGGTCTCCGCGCCCCACAAAATATCCAGATAATCGGACATTTTCTGCGTCATCTCGAGGGTCGAACTGTCGTGGGAGCCAAAGATCAGGGCTTCGGTTTTACGCCGGGGCTTCTCCAGATAGTACACGTCCTGCTTTAAACGCGTCTCCTGCAGACCGCCGCTGGCGGTGTTGGCGGAGGTGGCGGCGATATTGTCGTAGATCTGCCAGGTGGCATAGCGCCAGGTATCAATGCGTTGGTGCAGGGCATGGGAGACATCAACTACCTGATAGCTCTTCTCTTTCAGCCAGGCATTGACGGCGCTTTGAATCATCACCCCCATCGTCGCCAGCAGGACAATAACCATCAAAATGAAGAAGCGGCTGATGTTGCCGGGGATCAGAGAGAATTTTTTCGGGGTCATCTTGTGGCTGAACGACTCATCATTGTTTGTAAACAGGATGTAGCACCAGAGTAACTGGCAACAAAGCAGATGCTGCAGGCAGTATAAAGGCTAATGGCGTAAATCCATACTACAGATTGGTGCCAGCGGCGCGATACCGCCCAGGAATTATCTTAGAAACGAAGCGTAAATGAAACCGCGTCCGCAAGACTAACCAGTGACGATATTGACAGAAACAAAAGCCAGGAATCGCACGAAATAACAAGACATTGGCAGAATAAGCGTAAAAGACGGCCTAATTGATTGATTAATAGTCGTTAGGGAATCATTGGCTGTAGCACAGATAAATTAAAGTTGTGTAAAGAAGGGTAAAAAAAACCGGATGCGAGGCATCCGGTTGAAATAGGGGTAAACAGACATTCAGAACTGAATGACGGTAATAAATAAAGTTAATGATGATAGCGACTGTTATTTTAGTCACCGATGATCATTTTGTTTTACCATTCAGTGCTATAAGCTTGGTTTTGTATATCATGTTGATTTTAAATGGCTAAATAATTTTTTTGATTATTAGTGCGTATTTCCCTGGCCATTTTGGGGTAAAAAAAAGTTCCGCCATATTTACAAATTGAAACATCTTGTGGGAACTTTGAAACATCTTAGAAGTTTTAGTATCATATTCTTGTTGGATTATTCTGCATTTTGCAGCACAATGAAATAGCCGACTGATTAGAAGGGTAATCAGTAAGCAGTGGCATAATAAAAGGCATATAACAAACAGAGGGTTAATAACATGAAAGTTAAAGTACTGTCCCTCCTGGTACCGGCTCTGCTGGTAGCAGGCGCAGCAAATGCGGCTGAAATTTATAACAAAGACGGCAACAAATTAGACCTGTACGGTAAAATTGACGGTCTGCACTACTTCTCTGACGACAAGAGCGTCGACGGCGACCAGACCTACATGCGTGTAGGCGTAAAAGGCGAAACTCAGATCAACGACCAGCTGACCGGTTACGGCCAGTGGGAATACAACGTTCAGGCGAACAACACTGAAAGCTCCAGCGATCAGGCATGGACTCGTCTGGCATTCGCCGGTCTGAAATTTGGCGACGCGGGCTCTTTCGACTACGGTCGTAACTACGGCGTAGTATACGACGTAACGTCCTGGACCGACGTTCTGCCGGAATTCGGCGGCGACACCTACGGTTCTGACAACTTCCTGCAGTCCCGTGCTAACGGCGTTGCAACCTACCGTAACTCTGACTTCTTCGGTCTGGTTGACGGCCTGAACTTTGCTCTGCAGTACCAGGGTAAAAACGGCAGCGTCAGCGGCGAAGGCGCGACCAACAACGGTCGTGGCGCTCAGAAACAGAACGGCGACGGCTTCGGTACCTCTGTAACTTATGACATCTTTGATGGCATCAGCGCTGGTTTCGCGTACTCTCACTCTAAACGTACCGACGATCAGAACAACCTGGTTCTGGGTAACGGCGACAACGCTGAAACCTACACCGGCGGTCTGAAATACGACGCGAACAACATCTACCTGGCCACTCAGTACACCCAGACCTACAACGCGACCCGCGCTGGCAACCAAGGTTTTGCTAACAAAGCGCAGAACTTCGAAGTGGTTGCTCAGTACCAGTTCGACTTCGGTCTGCGTCCGTCCGTGGCTTACCTGCAGTCTAAAGGTAAGGATCTGGAAGGCTACGGCGACCAGGACATCCTGAAATATGTTGACGTGGGCGCGACCTACTACTTCAACAAAAACATGTCCACCTATGTTGACTACAAAATCAACCTGCTGGACGACAACAGCTTCACCCGCAACGCCGGTATCTCTACCGACGACGTGGTTGCACTGGGCCTGGTTTACCAGTTCTAAGTCGCAAGCTGCATAACAAAAAGGCGCCTCCGGCGCCTTTTTTTATGTCTGGTTTAACCTCGCTGGTATACTCTTGTCGCCCTGGTAAGAGGAGCCTCGATTAATGGATATGACTTTCTTTCGCGCCGCGCTGTTGGGCGCCTGCGTACTGTTCTCTGGCTGCGATTCAGCCACCACTCCCGCGACACCTGCATCAACGGCCACCGTACTGGATGGTAAAACAATGGGCACCTTCTGGCGGGTCAGCGTTATCGGCGTGGATGAGGCAAAGGCGCAGGCGCTGCGCGCCAAGGTTCAGGCCCAGCTGGACGCCGACGATCGCCTGCTGTCGACCTGGAAAAACGACTCGGCGCTGATGCGTTTCAACCACGCGGCGGATACCCGGCCCTGGCCGGTGAGCGAAGCGATGGCGGACATCGTGACCCTGTCGCTGCGGATTGGCGCCAAAACGCATGGCGCGATGGATATCACCGTCGGGCCGCTGGTCAATCTGTGGGGCTTTGGCCCGGATAAACAGCCGGTCGCCACTCCGGATGCGCAGGCGATCGCCGCGGCGAAAGCGCGCACCGGCCTGCAGCATCTGCAGGTTATCAATCAGAGCGGCAGGCAGTTCCTGCAAAAAGATATTCCCGATCTGTTTGTCGACCTCTCCACCGTGGGGGAAGGCTATGCCGCCGACCACCTCGCGCGCTTGATGGAGCAGGAAGGGATCTCCCGCTATCTGGTGTCGGTGGGCGGGGCGCTGGTGAGCCGCGGGATGAACGGCGAAGGCAAGCCCTGGCGGGTGGCGATCCAGAAACCGACCGACCAGGAAAACGCCGTTCAGGCGATTGTCGACATCAATGGTCACGGCATCAGCACCTCCGGCAGCTATCGCAACTACTATGAACTCGATGGCAAACGTATCTCGCACGTCATCGATCCGCAGACCGGGCAGCCGATAACCCATAAGCTGGTCTCCGTGACCGTCATTGCGCCAACGGCGCTGGAGGCGGACGGCTGGGATACCGGGCTGATGGTGCTGGGGCCGGAAAAAGCGCAGCAGGTGGTGCGCGAGCAGGGCCTGGCGGTCTACATGATCGTCAAAGAGGGGGAGGGCTTTAAAACCTGGATGTCGCCGCAGTTCCGTACCTTCCTCGTCGGCGAAAAAAATTAAAAAGCAAGATTGCGGGTTTTTTGCTGCGGGCTTTACCGCAGACTGAGGATACACTTACAGCAGGAGACCCGTGATGAAACCGATAGTTGCCGATACCGATGACCGCCGCTGGCTGGCGGTCTGCGAGCGTGATACCCGGGCCGATGGTCAGTTCGTCTTTGCGGTACTGACCACCGGCGTCTGCTGCCGTCCCTCCTGCCGCTCGCGGCGCGCGCGGCGGGAAAACGTGCGCTTTTTTGCCGACGTCGCTGCTGCCGTGGCGGCGGGATTCCGCCCCTGCAAACGCTGCCAGCCGGATAAAGACTCTCCGCAGCAGCAAAGGATCGACAAGGTGGCGCAGGCCTGTCGGCTGCTGGAGCAGGAGGCGCCCCTGACCCTCGAGGCGCTGGCGCGCGAGCTGGCGGTCAGCCCGTTTCATTTCCACCGTTTATTCAAATCCGTCACCGGCATGACCCCGAAAGCCTGGCAGCAGGCGTGGCGCGCGCGACGCCTGCGGGAGGCGCTGGAGCAGGGGAAACCGGTGACCCGCGCCGCGCTGGCGGCCGGCTTTCCCGACAGCAGCAGCTATTATCGCCAGGCCGATGCCGCATTAGGGATGACCGCCAGCCAGTTTCGCCGCGGCGGCGCCGCCACCGTGGTGACCTGGACGACGGGCGACTGCGCGCTGGGCCGCTGCCTGGTAGCGCAAAGTGAACGCGGCGTCTGCGCTGTGCTGCCGGGTGATAACGATGCTGCTTTGCTCGACGATCTGCGCCAGCGCTTTCCCCACGCCGAGCTGCGCCAGGGCGATCCTGAGTTTCGTCGTCAGATGGCGGAGATTTTCGCCCACCTCGACGACAGCCGGCGGCCGGTGTCGCTGCCGCTGGATCTGCGGGGCACCGCGTTCCAGCTGCAGGTCTGGCAGGCGCTGCGGCAGATCCCGGCGGGTGAGACCCGCAGCTACCGCCAGGTGGCCGAGCATATTGGCCAGCCGCGGGCGGTAAGAGCCGTGGCCGGCGCCTGCGCGGCGAATTCGCTGGCGGTGATCGTTCCCTGCCATCGGGTGGTGCGTGAAGATGGCGCACTATCCGGTTATCGCTGGGGAACGGCGCGAAAAGCGCAGCTGCTGGCGCGCGAGGCGCAACGAGAGGAGGAGTAATGCTCGATCTGTTTAGCGATACCCCACCGTGGCAGGAGCCGCTGGCCCCCGGCGCGGTGGTGCTTCGCCGCTTTGCCCGCGAGCGTGCCCCAGGGCTGCTGCAGGCGATTGCCGACGTCGCCCGCCAGTCGCCGTTTCGCCAGATGGTCACGCCGGGCGGGTACACCATGTCGGTGGCGATGACCAACTGCGGCCGGCTGGGCTGGACCACCGATCGCCACGGCTACCTCTACGCCCCGGTCGATCCGGTCACCCGTCACACCTGGCCGCCGATGCCGGCCGTGTTCCATGAACTGGCGCTGGCGGCAGCCGCGGCCGGCGGCTATCCGGGCTTTTCCCCCGACGCCTGTCTGATTAAC
Organism: Klebsiella sp. GG_Kp173; assembly: GCF_040062415.1. Lineage (NCBI taxonomy): Bacteria > Pseudomonadati > Pseudomonadota > Gammaproteobacteria > Enterobacterales > Enterobacteriaceae > Klebsiella > Klebsiella sp. GG_Kp173. Next base: position 98,515 of record NZ_JBEAFZ010000087.1, on the reverse strand, counting down.
CGCTACCAGCCCGGCGCAAAGCTGTCGTTGCATCAGGATAAAGATGAACAGGATCTACGGGCGCCGATCGTCTCGGTCTCCCTGGGCCTGCCGGCCATCTTTCAGTTTGGCGGGTTGCAGCGCAGCGACCCGCTGCAGCGGCTGTTGCTGGAGCATGGCGATGTGGTGGTCTGGGGCGGGGAGTCGCGCCTGTTTTATCATGGCATTCAGCCGCTGAAAGCGGGCCATCATCCCGAGACCGGCGACTGTCGATATAACCTCACCTTTCGGCAGGCGGGCCGTCCCGGCGATTAAAATAAGAATTATTCTTGATGTCACCGGCGAGCCGTTTAAACTGCTGGCTGTTTTGCTTTTCCGGATAGCCTGTTATGGAACTTCTTTCTCTCGTCTGGCGCCAGTATCGCTGGCCGTTTCTGGGCGTTATTGCCCTTAGCCTGCTCAGCGCCGCGCTGGGTATCGGCTTAATCGCTTTTATTAACATGCGCCTGATCGCCACTGTCGATACCTCGCTGCGGGTGCTGCCGGAATTTCTTGGCCTGCTGGGGCTGTTAATGGCGGTGACCCTGGGCTCGCAGCTGGCGCTGACCACCCTCGGCCACCATTTTGTTTTTCGCCTGCGCGGCGAGTTTGTGAAACGCATCCTCGATACCCAGATTGAACAGGTGGAGAAGATCGGCAGCGCGTCGCTGCTTGCCGGGCTGACCAGCGATATCCGCAATATTACCATCGCCTTTGTACGCCTCCCTGAGCTGGTGCAGGGGATCATTCTCACCTTCGGCTCCGCCGCTTATCTGGCCTGGCTGTCAGGAAAAATGATGCTGGTGACGGCGCTGTGGATGGCGCTCACCATCTGGGGCGGCTTTGTGCTGGTGTCGCGGGTGTACAAACATATGGCCAGCCTGCGCGAAACGGAAGATAAGCTCTATCACGACTACCAGACGGTGCTGGAAGGGCGTAAAGAGCTGACCCTCAACCGGGAGCGCGCGGAGTATGTGTTTAATCAGCTCTATCTCCCGGATGCCCGCGACTACCGGCACCACATCGTTCGCGCCGATACCTTCCATCTCAGCGCGGTCAACTGGTCGAATATTATGATGCTTGGCGCCATCGGGCTGGTGTTCTGGATGGCCAACAGCCTCGGCTGGGCCGATACCGCCGTGGCGGCGACCTACTCCCTGACGCTGCTGTTTTTGCGCACGCCGCTGCTCTCCGCCGTCGGCGCGCTGCCCACGCTGCTTAGCGCCCAGGTGGCGTTCAACAAGCTGCGCCAGTTCTCGCTCGCCCCTTACCGGGCGGATTTCCCCCGGCCGCAGCCGCAGGCTGACTGGCAGACGCTGGAGCTGCGCGATGTCACCTTCCATTATCCGGACCAGCGCTTTGCGGTAGGGCCGCTTAATCTGACGCTAAAACGCGGCGAGCTGGTGTTTCTCATCGGCGGCAACGGCAGCGGCAAATCAACCCTGGCGATGCTCCTGACCGGCCTGTATCAGCCGATTTCCGGTCAGATTCTGGTGGACGGCCAGCCGCTGGCGGCGGATAAACCGGAGGCGTACCGCAAACTGTTCTCCGCGGTGTTTACTGACGTCTGGTTGTTCGACCGTCTGCTCGGGCCGCAGGGCGAGGAGGCCGATCCGGCGCTGGTGGCAACGTGGCTGGAGCGTCTGCAAATGGCCCACAAGCTGCAGCTGGAAAACGGTAAGATCGGCGACCTGCGGCTGTCGAAAGGGCAGAAGAAGCGCGTGGCGCTCCTGCTGGCGCTGGCCGAGTCCCGGGATATCATTCTGCTGGATGAATGGGCGGCGGATCAGGATCCGCATTTCCGCCGCGAGTTCTACCAGGTCCTGCTGCCGCTGATGAAGCAGATGGGGAAAACCGTGTTTGCCATCAGCCATGACGATCACTACTTCCAGCACGCCGATCGCCTGCTGGAGATGCGTGCCGGGCAGCTGTCCGAGCTCACTGGCGAAGAGCGGGCGCAGGCCTCCCGCGATGCGGTGGCCCGCACGGCCTGATTCACGCTGCGCGCCCGGGGAAAGCCGGGCGCCGCTGAAATTTTCAGCGTCTACAGTGCTGACGGTTATTATTTCCCCCTCCTCGCGCTATGCTTAAGGCTTCCGGCCCGCAGGCCGGCTCACTATTCTCAAAAGGATTGCCTGACCGATGTCCGTTTTGCATAAAAAAAGCGCCCGCTTGCGTGACGAAGAGCGCGCCCGTCTGATTTGGCTCTTGAGCACCGATAAAGCGGTGACCTCCGCGCTGCTGGGCAAACTGACGCTGGCCGAACGTTACGATGAAGGGACGCTGGCCGATGACCTGGCTGAAGTGGAAATGCTGGTCTCGCATCTGCCGCCGCCGGATCTCGCCGATGCGCTGGAAGCGCTCCCCTATGACGCCCGCACCGCGCTGTGGTGCCTGGTGCCCGACGATAAACGCGGCGAAGTGCTGCTGGAAGCTTCAGAAAACGTCTGGGGCGACCTCATCGATAAGATGAGCGACCCCGAGCTGCTGCAGGCGATGCAGCCGCTGGATATCGATGAACAGGTTTACCTGCTGCAGCATCTGCCGCGCAATCTGACCGGACGGTTGCTGGCGACCCTGCCGGCTGAGAAGCGCGCCCGTATTCGCCAGATTATGCGCTACGCCGACAACAGCGTCGGGTCGATCATGGAGTTTGAGGTCATTACGGTGCGGCCGGAGGCCACCCTGGCGGCGGTCCAGCGCTATCTGCGGCGTCTCGGGAAAATGCCGGAGAACACCGATAAACTGTTCGTCACCACCCGCAATAAGCTGCTGCTTGGCGAGCTGGAGCTGCAGACCATTCTGCTCAACGATGCGCAGAAGCGGGTGGGGGAGGTGATGGAGGGCGATCCGGTCACCTTTCAGCCGCATGAAGAAGCGGAGAAGGTGGCGCGCACCTTCGAGCGTGATGACTTGCTCAGCGCCGCCGTTATCGATGCCGATGGCAAACTGATCGGCCGTCTGACCATCGATGAGATCGTCGATGTGGTCTATGAAGAGACCGACAACGATCTGCGGCGGATGGGCGGCCTGAGCGATGAAGAAGATGTCTTCGCCCCGGTCAGCAAAGCGGTGAAAACGCGCTGGGCATGGCTGGCGGTGAACCTGTGTACGGCGTTTATCGCTTCCAGGGTCATCGACGGCTTCGAACATACCATTTCACAGCTGGTGGCGCTGGCCTCGCTGATGCCGATCGTCGCCGGGATCGGCGGCAATACCGGCAACCAGACGATCACCATGATCGTTCGGGCGATGGCGCTGCAGCAGATCCAGCCCGGCAGCTTTACCTTTCTGATCCTGCGTGAAATGGGCGTTGCACTGATTAATGGCCTGGTGTGGGGCGGGATCATGGGGGCCATCACCTGGTGGCTGTATGACGATCCACAGCTTGGCGGGGTGATGACGCTCGCCATGATGCTCAACCTGCTGATGGCGGCGATGATGGGCGTGATAATCCCGATGGTCATGGTGAAGCTGGGGCGTGACCCGGCGGTCGGCTCCAGCGTAATGATCACCGCTATCACCGACACCGGCGGCTTCTTTATTTTTCTGGGTCTGGCGACGCTGTTTCTGATGTAGCCTGCGCTTTTGCCCTCAGGCGGCGGGGGATGATCGCCATCGCGACAATCCCCGCCAGCACGCCAATCGCCAGATTGCTGGTTCCCACCGTCGCGGCGACGGTCACCAGCATCACCAGCGTTTCCGGCCACGGATTGCGCGCCAGCTCGCCCGGGAGAATGCTGTGCCAGCTAAAGGTCTTCACCGCCACGATCACCATCACCCCGGCCAGGACCGCCATCGGGATCTTCGCCATCACCTGGCTGAGCGCTGTCACCAGCAGGAGCAGCACCAGGCCGGCGATAACCGTTGAGAGACGGCTACGGGCTTTGCCCATTTCCACGTTAACGATAGTCTGGCCGATCATCGCGCAGCCGGCGATACCGCCATAACAGCCGGCGAGGATGTTGGCGATCCCCAGCCCGGCGCTCTCCCGCGATTTATTCGACGGCGTATGGGTCAGGTCATCCACCAGCTTAGCCGTTAGCAAGGACTCCATCAGGCCGACAAAGGCGATGCTGAGGGCGCACGGCCAGATTATCTGCAGGGTGGTCAGGTTCAGGGGAACGGTCAGGGCGGTGAACCCCGGCAGGCCGCCGCTCATTGACCCTTCATCACCCACGGTCGGCAGCAGCTGGCCGGTGGTCGCGGTATAGAGAGTGAGCGCGACGATGGCGATCAGCGGCGCTGGGATAGTCTTAATAAAGCGCGGCGCCCACAGAACGATAAGCAGCGTCAGGACGAACAGGCCGACGATCAGCGGCTGGCGGCTCCAGAAGTGCGGCACCTGGGCGAAGAAAATCAGGATCCCGAGGGCGTTGACGAACCCGGTCATCACCGCCGGGGGAATAAAGCGCATCAGGCGCGCCATGCCGAACAGACCAAACAAAATTTGAATCATACCCGCCAGAATGATGGCTGGCAGAATGTAACCCACGCCGTGCTGATGCACCATCGGGCCAATGACCAGCGCCACTGATCCCGCGGCGGCGGTGACCATCGCCGGGCGTCCGCCGAGTAGCGACATCGCCAGACAGAGCACGACGGAAGCAATCAGGCTCACCTGCGGGTCAACGCCGGCAATAACCGAAAACGAAATCACTTCAGGAATTAACGCCAGGGCGGTGAGCACGCCGGCCAGGACTTCGCGCGTCAGCAGCGACGGAGAACGAAGGATTGGACGCAGGTTGCCGGAAGCGGCGGGGTCTGAAACTGGGGGCATAAAAAAAGTTCGCAGATTATAAAAAAAGGAGGAGCGGTGTCAGGCCCTGCTTCCGTGCGGTCTGTCACAAAACCAGGGATGATAGCGCGGAATCTGCCAGGGCACCAGTACAAAAAGTGATTTGGTGTATACATTTATTAAACATTTTTATAACGGATCTCAAAACAGAACTTAAAATTTAAACAATATTTAAATTTTTGAGCTTCGGTGGTAACGTGAGGGGTGACAATCGTATCACCTGCGCTAAATAAAACAGCGAGTAAAGTAAGGCTCAAATCCGATGAATAAAAAGATGGCCGTACCACGCTCACAGGCGGTTGGTCCCAACAGCACTCGGACCAACACCCGCCATGAGCAAGAGACGGATGTATTGTTGATTGGCGGCGGCATTATGAGCGCCACACTGGGAACCTGGCTGCAGGAGCTTGAGCCAGACTGGTCTATTACCATGGTTGAGCAGATGTCCAGCGTGGCGGAAGAGAGCTCAAACGGGTGGAACAATGCGGGTACCGGCCACGCGGCGCTGATGGAGCTGAACTATACGCCGCAGACCGCCAACGGCATCAATATCGACAAAGCGGTCGACATCAACGAAGCCTTCCACATCTCGCGTCAGTTCTGGGCGCATCAGGTGACGCGCGGCGTCCTGAACAAACCAAAATCATTCATTAACAGCGTGCCGCACATGAGCTTTGTGTGGGGCGAAGATAACGTCAACTTCCTGCGCGCGCGCTATGCGGCGCTGCAGCAGAGCGAACTGTTCCGCGGCATTCGTTATTCTGAAGACCATCAGCAGATCAAAGCCTGGGCGCCGCTGGTGATGGAAGGCCGCGACCCGCTGCAAAAGGTCGCCGCCACCCGTACGGAAATGGGAACCGACGTCAACTATGGCGAAATCACCCGCCAGCTGATCGCCAGCCTGCAAAAGCATGATAATTTCTCCCTGCAGCTGGGCACTGTGGTGCGTCGCTTCAAGCGCAACGCCGACAAGACCTGGACGGTGACCCTCGCGGATGCCGACAACCGTCGTCAGAAGCGGGTCATTAAAGCCAAATTTATCTTTATTGGCGCCGGCGGTGCAGCGCTGACCCTGCTGCAGGAAACCGGCATTCCGCAGGCCAAAGAGTATGCCGGCTTCCCGGTCGGCGGCCAGTTCCTGGTCTGCGAAAATCCGGAGGTAGTAAACCACCATCTGGCGAAGGTTTACGGCCAGGCCGAAGTGGGCGCGCCGCCGATGTCGGTGCCGCACATCGATACCCGTATTATCGACGGTAAACGCGTGGTGCTGTTCGGGCCGTTCGCGACCTTCTCGACCCGCTTCCTGAAGAACGGTTCGCTGTGGGATCTGCTGGCCTCGACCAATACCTCGAATATCCTGCCGATGCTCAACGTCGGCCTGGACAACTTTGATCTGGTGAAATATCTGATTAGCCAGGTGATGCAGAAAGATAAAGATCGTCTGGCCGCGCTGTGCGAATACTATCCGGAAGCGCGGAAAGAGGACTGGCGGTTGTGGCAGGCCGGCCAGCGCGTGCAGATCATCAAGCGCGATGCGAAGAAGGGCGGGGTACTGCGCCTGGGCACCGAAGTGGTCAGCGATGACGAAGGCACCGTCGCGGCGCTGCTCGGCGCATCGCCAGGCGCCTCCACCGCGGCGCCTATCATGCTGCAGCTGATGGAAAAAGTGTTTAAAGACAAAGTGAATTCGCCGGAATGGCAGGCCAGGCTGAAGGCGATCATCCCGACCTACGGTATTCGCCTTGATGGCAACCCGGCGGAGATTGAGAAAGCGCTGGCGTGGACCAGTGAAGTGCTGGAGCTGAAATATGAGCCGGCCGCGGCGGCGGATGAAGTTCCGCAGGCGGAGCTGAAGCCGCTGAGTGGCGGCAAGCCGATGGCGGACATCGCGCTCTGACAAAAACGGCAGCCTGCGGGCTGCCGTTGTTTTATTGCTGATTTAATTGCGCGCCTTAGCGGATCTCGGCGTTGCCGATAGTCTCGTCGGCGCGCCAGATGCGATATTTTACATCGACATTAGTCGGCGTGTAGATGACGATCGGCAGCTTACTGTTGTAGCGCAGCATAGCGTCATCGCCGAGGCCGGCAGTAACAAATTTCTTCGTTTTCTTGCCGTCCGGGCAGGCCATCATGGTGGATACCGGGCCGCTCAGCTTATCAAAGACATAGTAGTCATAACCCCAGCCTTCCAGGGTTTTGCTTTCCAGCTGCCCGCCAAAACGATGGTGGTTACAGTCTACTTCCAGCGTCTGGCCGATCATCAGCTCAACCTTCAACGCCGACTCATCCTGCTGCTGCGGCAGCTGAATAACCTGACGCTTCATGCCTTTTTCCGCTTTCGGGAACGGCGCGACTTTTTCCAGCGGCTGGTCTGCGGCCAGGGCGCCGGCAGACATGCAGGCGGCGGTGAGCAGAGAAACGGCTAGCGTAGTGATTTTTTTCACGGTTGATCATCCTTTATTTTCGTTCCTGACAGGGATAGCCTATCATCACTTAGCTGAATGTTAAGATTTATTTACCATTTTTTGCAAAGTGAACAGTGTTATCTACTGGCAAAAGGGCAGCGTTCAGAGCGCAACAGAGGCGCTGGCGGGCCGCCAGACGCCTGCCGGAGAAGCTATTCAGTACGGCTATTTTTCGCTTCCTCAATAAACTCTTCATCGATTTCATCGGTGTTGCCAGCATGTTCCCGTCCCGACAGCAAATTCCAGCAGGCGATAAACAAGGCGGCGATCAGTGGCCCGATCACGAATCCATTGATACCGTAGATCTCCATGCCGCCTAAAGTGGCGATCAGGATCAGGTAGTCCGGCATCTTGGTATCCTTGCCCACCAGCAGCGGACGCAGAATATTGTCCACCAGACCAATCACAACGACAAAGAAGCCCACGATAAAGGCGCCCTGCCACAACTGGCCGGTAGCAAAAAGGTAAATAGCCGCCGGCACCCAGATAATAGCCGAGCCCACCGCCGGGATAAGCGACAGGAACGCCATCAGCGCCCCCCAGAGAATGCTGCCGTCCAGACCGGCGATCCAGAAGGCTAAGCCGCCCAGCGCCCCCTGCGCCAGCGCCACGGCGACGGTGCCTTTTACCGTGGCGCGGGCCACTGCGGCGAACTTAGCGAACAGGTGCTGCTTCACATAGCTGGATAACGGCAGAGATTCGAGGATCAACAGCACCAGGTAAGGTCCATCCTTCAGCAGGAAAAACAGTAGGTACAGCATGATGCCGAAGCTGACGGTAAAGCCAAAGGTCCCTTTGCCAATCAGAAACGCACTGCCGGCCAGATACTGGCCACCTTTCAGGGCGACATCGGAGAGCTGCTGCTGGATCTGCTGCGCGCTATCAAGGTTATGTTCTGCCAGGAAGCTTCTGGCCCAGCCGGGGAGGTGGGCAATCAGGCTGGCGACCACCGTCGGGAACTGGGTATCGTTATGCTGCAGTTTGCTGTACACCACGTTCAGCTCGTAGGCCAGTGACGACAGGATAATCGCCAGCGGCGTAAACACGATAAGGCAGATAATGACGATGGTCATCAGCGCCGCGAGGCCATTACGCTCGCCGAGGCGGGTGCGAATTTTGTTTTTGACCGGATTAAAAATCACCGCGAGGATCGCGGCCCAGAGAATGGCGGAATAGTAGGGTGAGAGAACATCAAAAAAGGCCAGGGTTACAATGAAGACGATAAGGATGAAAAATCCTTTGGTAAGTCCATTAACTCTCATGTCATCCGCTCCTGCTTATGAGTCATACGGTCGAATAATAGATGCTACGACGTAATTTACCATCAGGATAGTCGTACTCTATACGCTGTGGCGCGGAAAGGGCACAAATTCAACGAGGTGGGGGACGGGCGTAAAGGAGAGACATAAAAAAACCAGCCTTAAAAGGCTGGTTTCTCTGGGATTTTTGGTCGGCACGAGAGGATTTGAACCTCCGACCCCCGACACCCCATGACGGTGCGCTACCAGGCTGCGCTACGTGCCGACGCGTGGGGAACAATATTACCCGTTCCCCAGGCGAATGCAAGCGGGTCGCGCGCGATTGATTCATAATTAATCAATCAGTTAGCGATAAAGCGTTTTTCGTCGGTCAGGACCTGCAGCAACAGGCTGAGCTGCGGTTTCTGATCTTTGATTTTCTCGCCGTCGCGGCTCCAGGTGGTGTAGGTGCCGTTATGGTTGAGGACCACGGTGATGGTCGGGGTGGTAATGGCCAGCGTATCGCCGTTGGCCGCGGTGACCCAGTTCCGACGCCGCGCGGCGCTGAACAGATCTTCACCCTGCGAATACTCATTGGCCGGCGTCGAAACGTGAAGCAGGCGCTGCATCAGCGTGGTCATCACATCTTTGTTATCGGTCAGGGTGGCAATTTCCTGGGCCGGCGTGCCCGGCCAGTGAATAACCAGCGGCACCTGCAGCTGCTCGCGCGACCAGTCGAATGAGTCGTGTTTGACGTTAAGCGGCTTGCCGTGGCCGCCGGTGATAATCACCACCGTATTATCGAGCTTGCCGGCTTCGCGCAGCGCGGTCAGCACCCGATCGATCTGGGCATCAACATCGCCTGCCGCCTTGCTATAACGGCGGACAAAGTTCTGCTGCTGCGTGTCGTCGAGAGTGGTGCCATTCAGCGAGATCCACGAGAACCAGCGATTCTCATCCTGCGCGTAACGGTCCAGCCAACTGATCCACTGATTGGCGGTCTGCTCGTCGCTCTGGGTCTTCGCGCTCGGCAGCGAGAAGTCGGAGAGCAGCGCCTGGCGATACAGCGGGCTGCTAAACCCATCGGAAGAGAACAGCCCCAGCTGGTAGCCCTGCTGGTTGAGGGCGGTGATCAGCGCTGCGGGAATACGCGCCGAGAGGACACCGTCCATATAGGCTGGCGAAATGCCGTAGAACAGGCCAAACAGGCCGCTGTCGGCGGTATTGCCCGAGCTCATATGCTGGGTAAAGTTGACGTTTTCTTTGGCAAACGCCGCCAGCGCCGGCATCGTCTTTTCAAACCGCGAGTAGTTCAGGTTGTCGACGGTGATCAGCAACACGTTATAGCCCGCGCCGAGGTCGCGGTAGCGCAGGTTACTGAGCGGATACTGGACCGATACCGCCTCCGGCGCCCCTTGTTCCACCAGGCGACGCTGATAATCCTGGGCGTCGAGCAGGCCATGTTTCTCAAGGAAACGACGGGCGGTCATCGGATAGGAAAGCGGTAGATTCGCTCGCTGCATGGTGATCGGGCGATAGAAGTTGGCATCCGCCCAGATATAGACCAGGTGGCTGCTGACGAACGACAAAAAGAAGAACCAGGCGACCGGGCGGGCGTAATGGCGGCGGCGCGTCAGGCTGCGCAGCTTTTGCCAGCTCCAGGTGGCGAAGAGCATTTCAATCAAAAAGATGACCGGGACGCTGATAAACATCAGCTGCCAGTCGCGCGCCATCTCATTCTGGTCAGGGTTGATGACCAGCTCCCAGACCACCGGATTTAAATGAAGATGGAAGCGGGTAAAGACCTCGCTGTCTATCAGCAACAGCGTCATCCCGGCGGTGGCAAGGATCACCGACAAGAAGCGCATCAGGCGCTGCGAGACCACGATAAAGGTCAACGGAAAGAGGATCAGCACATAGCTGGTAAACACCAGGAAGCTGAAGTGCCCGACGAGACTGACGTACGAAAAGAGTCGTCCGGCAAGCGTCGTCGGCCAGTCGGCGACAAAAAGGTAGCGGCTGCCGAGCACCATGGCCAACAACATGTTGAACAGGGCGAACCAGTGCCCCCAGCTAACCATCTGGGAGACTTTTTCTCGGTAGGGCTGACGTAGAGTCACCATATACTGTTGCTGTTATCCTTAATGCGCTGGATCGTCGTTAATCGAAGATTGCAAAGCCTGCGCGAAAGAACGGGCGATGGCCTGACGCTGCGCCGGCGCGACGCTACTGTTGATCAGGTTGGTCACCATATTGCCTAACACCATCAGTGAAAGGTCAACCGGGGCTTTGTGTGATTCCAGGACGTTCGTCAGCTCGCTGAGCAACTGTTCGACCTGTTGATCGCTATAGCGGGAAATTTGCGGCATAAACTCAAAATCTGTTTGTTCGTGAAAGGGCAACATATTACCGTAGCAGCAGCTTTTTTTCCGCATTTTTTCGCCGCGGCGCAAAAGCGCACCGATCGTCAGTCATGACGTCGAAATGTGTAGCGCCAGTTGCGTCGGCTACCCGGCGGTGGTTGAATACCACCCGGTCTAAAAGGAGAGTTTAACATGAGTCTGGATATCGACCAGATTGCCCTGCATCAGTTAATCAAACGTGATGAACAAAATCTGGAGCTGGTGCTGCGCGAGTCACTGCTGGAGCCGAACGCGACGGTCGTCGAGATGATGGCTGAACTGCACCGGGTTTATAGCGCCAAAAGCAAAGCCTATGGGCTGTTCAATGAAGAGAGCGAACTGGCGCAGGCGCTGCGCCTGCAGCGTCAGGGCGAAGAGGAGTTTCTGGCGTTCAGCCGCGCGGCGACCGGCCGCCTACGCGATGAGCTGGCGAAATACCCGTTCGCCGAAGGGGGCATTGTCCTCTTCTGCCAGTATCGTTACCTGGCGGTCGAGTATCTGCTGGTGGCGGTGCTCAATAACCTGAGCAGTATGCGCGTCAACGAAGAGCTGGATATCCGCTCGACCCATTATCTGGATATTAACCATGCCGATATCGTCGCGCGCATCGATCTGACCGAGTGGGAAACCAACCCGGAGTCGACCCGCTACTTAACCTTCCTGAAAGGGCGGGTGGGGCGCAAAGTGGCCGATTTCTTTATGGATTTCCTCGGCGCCAGCGAAGGCCTCAACGCCAAAGCGCAGAACCGCGGCCTGCTGCAGGCGGTGGACGACTTCGCCGCCGACGCGCAGCTTGATAAATCCGAGCGACAGAATGTGCGTCAGCAGGTCTATGCGTACTGCAACGAACAGCTGCAGGCCGGGGAAGAGATTGAGCTGGAATCGCTGTCCAAAGAGCTGGCCGGCGTCAGCGAAAAGAGCTTCCAGGAATTCACCGCCGAACAGGGTTACGAACTGGAAGAGAGCTTCCCGGCGGATCGCAGCACCTTACGTCAGCTGACCAAGTTTGCCGGCAGCGGCGGCGGTTTAACCATTAACTTCGACGCGATGCTGCTGGGCGAACGCGTATTCTGGGATCCCGCCACCGATACTCTGACCATTAAGGGCACCCCGCCGAACCTGCGCGACCAGCTGCAGCGCCGGACCTCCGGCGGCAACTAAGCGCCGCGCCCCGTTCAGCGCGACCGCTGAACGGGGACGATCTCCACGCCGCGCTGCACCAGCTGCTGGCGCAGCGCGGCGTCGGGATCCCCATCGACGATAAGCGTACTGGCGAGGTTCAGCTCGCCGATGGCAAAGGCCGACGCGGCGTTGAGCTTTTCCCGGGAGGCCATCACCACGGTTTCCGCGGCCCTGGCCGCCAGCGCGCGCTTGATGCCTGCCTCTTCATAATCACCGGTGGTAAAACCCGCTCGCGGGTGGACGCCGGTCACCCCCATAAAGAACACATCGGCGTTGATCCGCGCCATTGCTTCCAGCGTTTCGGGGCCGACGGCGACAACTGAATGCTTAAACACTTTGCCGCCAAGCAGGATCACCTCGATTCGCGGGTGATCGACCAGCGCCACGGCGATGCCGGGGCTATGGGTGACCACCGTGCAGCTGAGGTCGGCGGGTAAGAAGCCGATCATCGCCGCGGTGGTGGTGCCGCCATCGACAATCACCACCTGTCCAGGCTGGATCAGGGCGGCGGCGGCGCGCGCCACCGCCTGCTTGGAGGCGATTTGCACGCTTTTGCGTGTTTCAATAGGGGCGATGGCAGCGGAGACCGGCAGCGCCCCGCCGTGGACCCGCTGCAGTTTTCCTTCCGCCGCCAGCTCGCGCAGGTCGCGGCGAATGGAGTCCTCTGAGACGTTAAACCGCTGGCTCAGCTCCCCGGACATCACCTGTTTTTCCTCCGCAAGAATCTGCAGGATTTGCTGTTTTCGTTGACTGGCGAGCATGATTTTTCCTTCACGAGTGATCTTGTTTGTGCACGATTATGCATGTTATGGTGCCTGCTGTCATCTTAAAGGGGATATAACATGCAAACTCATGCACCGCACGTCCGCCACATTCGCGAGACGCTGCTCTCTGATAACTGGTACACGCTGAAAAAATATACCTTTGAACTGCAGCGCCGGGACGGACGCTGGCAGGAGCAGAGCCGCGAGGCCTACGATCGCGGCAACGGCGCGGTCATTTTACTCTACAACCGGGAAAAGCGAACGGTGGTCCTGACTCGTCAGTTCCGTTTTCCGGTGTTTACTCACGGTCACGACGGATATCTCATTGAAGCGGCGGCCGGGCTGTTGGATAACGCCTCGCCGGAGGCGAGGATCGTTGCCGAAGCGGAAGAGGAGACCGGCTTTCGGGTGACGCGCATCGAGCCCGTCTTCACCGTCTTTATGAGCCCCGGATCTGTCACCGAAAAACTCTACTTTTTTATCGCCGAATATCAGGCCGATGACCGGCAGGGAGAGGGCGGCGGGCTGGCGGCGGAAGGTGAGGACATTGAAGTGCTGGAGTGGCCGCTGGCGCGGGCGCTGCAGGCCATTCGCGATGGCGAGATCATGGATGCCAAAACCATTATCCTGCTGCAGCACCTGGCGCTGAATGCCGACACGCTCCTCGCCGGCTGAGCGGCAAGGAGCTGGGGGGGGGTTAACGCAGCTCGCGGGCAATGGCGCTGTACATCAGCGCCGCTTCCAGCGGCTGGGCGTTAAAGGAGGGTTCCGCCTGCGGCCAGGTCGACCACTGGACGATCACCAGGTGTTCCGCGCGGTTCACCATGATCACCTGGCCGTAGATACCCAGCGCCCACAGCGAGTCCTTCAGCCCTTCCTGCGGCGTCGGCTGGACGTTTTGCGCATTCGCCGGAATGGCGTTATTCCACCACTGATAGCCGTAGATACCTTCCGGATGCGCCGCCGAGACCGAGTTCAGCGCTGTGGTCCAGCTTGCGGCCTGATCGAACCAGCCCGCAGGCACCAGCTGTTTGCCGTTGCTTAACCGACCATCGCGGGCGACGAATTCGCCGAAGCGGCCCCAGTCTTCGAGGGTGGCGTTAAAGCCGTGGGCGCCGACATCGTGCTTCCCTTGCTGATAAGCATGCCATACGCCGTCGTGGGCCATCCCGGCGGGCTGCCACAGCGACTGCTCAAGCCAGGCGGCCAGCGACATGCCGGTGGCGCGCTCCAGGATATCGCCCAGCAGCCAGGCGCCGCCGGAAGAGTAGGACCACTGCTCCCCCGCCGGATGCTGGCGCGCCAGGCCGGTGACGATCTTGCGCACGCAGGCATAGGCGCCGGGCTGCGCCTCGCACTGGGTCAGGCGGGCGAAGTGCGACTGCGGGTCGGTGTAGTCTTCATTCCATTCCACACCGCTGGTGTGCTGCATCAACTGCTTCAGCGTCACGCCGTCCCAGGCGGTGCCTTTCAGTTCGGGCTCATAAACGGTAATCAGATCATCGAGGGAGTGGATCTTACCCTGCTGAATGGCGATACCCACCAGCGTCGAGACCACCGATTTTCCCACCGAGCGTGAGGTCCACAGGGTGGTATCGGTGTTGCCGTCGCCAAGATATTTCCAGGCGACTTTGCCGTCTTTCAGCACCAGCATACCGCTGACGTTCTCGCGCTTCAGGTAATCCTGCAGGGTCCAGGTGTGGCCGTTAAGGGTATAGCGGGCATCGGTCAATTGTTTTTCAGCGCGTTCCAGCGGCACTGAGGCGCCGTGGCGGAAGACATCCCCGGCATAGTTGCGATAGTCATTGCGAAAGCCAATCACGCGTGAAGTCTGATCCCAGCTGAGCATGTCTTTGGCCGCGGGTAGCGTTTGATCGTAAGGCGTTGGGCAGACATCCAGCGTCAGGCCGCCGCAGTTTTGCGCCATTGCCGCCGCCGGCAGCGCCGCCAGGATTAACGCCAGGGCCAGTGGTTTTCTTATCATCTTCCTTTCCTCGTTTGCCATAGATTCGCTGCGCAGTATATAAATCGGCGCGCGCCGGCTAAAATCAGCACAGGGGGGATTTTCCCCCGTAAGGGAGAGAAGGATGAAAACCCTGCAATATTCTTTCGCGCAGATTGAAGCATTCGCCACCATCGCCGAGACCGGCAGCCTGTCGCGGGCGGCCATTCGGTTAGGTAAAGACCGAACCACGCTGCGCGATCTGCTGGACTATCTGGAAGACGCGCTGGGTTACCATCTGTTCAGCCGGGAAGGGCGTACCCTGATCTTAACCGCCGAAGGCGAGCAGCTTTTTCGTCAGGCGCATCTGCTGTTGCGCCAGGCGCAGGCTTTCGAGTCTTTTGCGCAAACGCTGCCGCAAACCACCGGACAGGCGCTGCGTCTGGTGTACGATCCCTTTATCCCACGTGATTTTCTCTGCGCGCTGGCCGATACGCTGGCCCGGCGGCAGATCCGCCTGAGCTGCTGGAGCGCCTCGCGGCGCGAAGCCGAGCAGGCGCTGAGCGATGGCGTGGCGGATATGGCGCTGTGCCAGGCTAACAACCGCACGCTGGGGAGCGAAATGGAGTGGCGGGCGCTCGGCACCGTGGATCTGCGTTTCTACGCGGCGGACAGCCTGTTCCACGACGCTCCGCGGCCGCTGACGCTATTGAATCTTTCGTTGACGCCGCAGTTAGTGATGCACCGGCGCAGTGACGATCAGATTGCCCGCCGGCTGCAGATCTCCGGCCATACGCTGTATATGAACGAAATTACCCTGCTGCGCCATGCGCTGGAGCAGGGGAGGGGCTGGGGGTTTTTACCGGACCATTTGCGGCCAGGCGAGTGGCAGGGAGTCAGTGAAATCGCGACGGAGGTCGGCAGTCAGGGGCTGAACGTCACCATGGTGATGCTCTGGCTGCCCGGAATGAATAAGCACCGGATGCTTAGCGACATCGTGGACGAGGCGCCGGAGCTTTGGCGGCGCGGATAACAAAACGCCCCGGAGCCGAAGACCCCGGGGCGCTTGCCATACAACTTGCTATCGGCGATTACGCGCGAACGAAGTCGATGTGAGTCAGTTTCGGCTTGAACGCGTGGCGCTGAACAGCCTGAACTTTGACTTTTTCTTCTTTGCCATCAACCACGACGGTCAGAACTTCGCCGTAAAACTCAGCTTTGTCCTGCATGTTCCATACTTTGTCGTGGTCCAGTTCGATAGCAACCGGAGCAGCTTCGCCACCGTAGATGATTGCCGGGAACTTGTTAGCTGCGCGCAGGCGGCGGCTCGCACCCTTACCCTGCTCTTTACGTACTTCTGCGTTGATAGTAAACATTGATGTCTCTCTATATATAAAGCCTGCTACAGGCGACCCAGCAACAGGCGGATTATCTGCTTTGCGAATGCAAAAGCGGGCGGCATTATAGCCGCCAAACGACACCCGGGCAATCAAAACCTCAGCTTTCGGGTGATTAACGCAGCTCGTTGGCGCGGCGAAAACGCCCCTGATAATCGAACACTTTTTCCCGCACCTGCCAGTACTGGCCTTTCATGCGGGCGACGACAAAGTCCGGATGGCGCAGCAGCGCCTGCTGGGCCACGATATCCGCCGGCGTTATCCAGCGCAGCGGCACCCCGGGGGTGCGGGTATGCGGGCGAATAAATAGTTGTTCGAAGGCGGTGCGCTGGGCGGGCGTCTGCAGACGGAAGCGCTCACTGACGTCGGCGCCGTCTTCATCGTAGTAGGTGATTTTCAGCCACGGGCCTTTCTCGTCGCCGCCGTGCTGCAGGGCCATGCCGCTGCAGCGTAGCACCAGCGCGTCCTTCAGCTTCAGCGCCGCCTTCAGCATATCGTCCGGGTCAACCAGAATGGTGTCGCACTCCCTGCAGCGGCGGGCGGCGATATCGTTTTCCGCGTTGCACTGCGGACAGTTTTTGAAGCGAAAGCGGAAGTCGCACTGTTCGCGGTGGCCGTCGTCATCTTCGAACCACCCCTGGCAGCGGCGGCCAAAATGCTCAATCAAGGTGCCGTCGGCGGTGGTTTTGCCCCAGAAGGTATTGGCGAAGCCGCAGGCCGGGCAGAAGACCTGCACCGGCACGTTGTCGCTTTTACCCTTCGGCGTTCCCACTTCCGGGGCGTACAGGTCGTGCGGGTTGCCGGCGTAGTCGAGGATCAGGCAGTCGGTTTTTCCCGGCGCCAGGCGCAGGCCGCGGCCAACGATCTGTTGGTAAAGACTCACCGACTCGGTGGGGCGGAGGATGGCGATCAGGTCGACGTGCGGGGCGTCGAAGCCGGTGGTCAGCACCGCGACGTTCACCAGATAGCGATACTCCTGCGCTTTAAACGCCTCGATGATGCGATCCCGTTCCGGACCCGGGGTTTCCCCGGTGATCAGCGTCGCCTGGCCTGCCGGTAGCAGGCCGGTCACTTCCCGGGCGTGCTCCACGGTGGCGGCGAAGATCATCACCCCTTTGCGGCTTTCGGCGAACTCCACGATCTGGCTGACGATATGTGGGGTGATACGCTGCTGTTTTTTCAGCTCATGGTTAAGATCGGCTTCGCTGAACAGGCCGTTGCTTTGCGCCTGCAGGCGACTGAAATCGTACTGCACCACCGGCATATCGAGGCGCTCCGGCGGCGTCAGGTAGCCGTGCTTAATCATATAGCGCAGCGGTAGCTCATAGATGCAGTCGCGGAACAGGGCCTTTTCATCGCCGCGCACCATCCCGTGGTAGTGGAACTGATAGATCCAGCCCTTGCCAAGGCGGAACGGAGTGGCCGTCAGGCCGAGCAGCCGGATCTGCGGATTAACCTGCCGCAGGTGGCCGATGATCTGCTGATACTGGCTGTCGTCATCATCGCTGATGCGGTGGCATTCATCGACGATGAGTAGCGAAAATTCGCTGCGAAACTGGTCGAGATTGCGCGCCACCGACTGCACGCTACCGAACACCACTTTGCCGTGGCTCTCTTTTCGCTGCAGACCGGCGGCAAAGATATCCGCCTCGAGGCCAAGGGCGCAGTATTTGGCATGATTCTGCGCCACCAGCTCTTTGACGTGGGCCAGCACCAGCACGCGGCCGCGGGCCAGGCGGGCAAGCTCGGCGATCACCAGGCTTTTGCCCGCGCCGGTGGGCAGGACAATCGCCGCCGGCTCGGTATGGCGACGGAACCAGGCGAGGGTGGCATCGACGGCTTCTTGTTGGTAAGGACGTAATGTAAAAGTCATGAATTCACGGGGCTAATTAACTCGCGAATAGTATGCCATGAATCTTTTCCCTTGAGTGGTGTTAAGAGCCCGTTATACTAGCCAGTGAAATTCTTCTTTTTCGGGCGATTTGCCCGCTCCAGCACTTTGACAGGCTAAAAAAATCTCATGCGACTTGATAAGTTTATCGCTCAGCAGCTTGGCGTCAGCCGGGCTATTGCCGGGCGTGAAATCCGCGGCAGCCGCGTTACCGTGGACGGCGACATTGTAAAAGATGCTTCCTTTAAGCTTCAGCCGGAGCACGAGGTGGAGTATGACGGGAACACGCTGACCCAGCAGATCGGCCCGCGCTATTTTATGCTCAACAAGCCGCAAGGGTACGTCTGTTCCACCGACGATCCCGATCATCCGACTATCCTTTATTTCCTCGACGAGCCGGTGGCGCATAAGCTGCACGCCGCCGGACGGCTGGATATCGACACCACCGGACTGGTGCTGATGACCGATGACGGCCAGTGGTCGCACCGCATTACCTCGCCACGCCACCATTGTGAAAAAACCTATCTGGTGGCGCTGGAAAGCCCGCTGGCGGAAGGGACCGCGGAGCTGTTCGCCAAAGGCGTCCAACTGCATAACGAAAAAGATCTCACCAAACCGGCGGTGCTGGAAATTATCACTCCGACCGAAGTGCGCCTCACCATCAGCGAAGGCCGCTACCATCAGGTGAAACGCATGTTTGCCGCCGTGGGTAACCACGTGGTTGGCCTGCATCGGGAACGCATCGGCGACATCCAGCTGGATGAATCGCTGGCGCCGGGTGAATATCGCCCGCTGACGGAAGCGGAAATCGCCAGCGTGGGCGCCCCGCAGCCACGGAGTAAAACGTGACGCTGAAGCAGAATTCTTCACTGGGGATTGTGTTTATCCTTGGCCTGCTGGCCATGCTGATGCCGCTGTCGATCGATATGTACCTCCCGGCCCTGCCGGTGATCGCTGCCCAGTACCACGTGCCGGACGGTAGCGCGCAGATGACCCTCAGCACCTATATCCTCGGCTTTGCGTTGGGTCAGCTGCTGTACGGTCCGATGGCTGACAGCCTCGGCCGCAAGCCGGTGATCCTCGGCGGAACGCTGGTCTTCGCAGCGGCGGCGGTGGCCTGCGCCCTGTCGCAGACCATCGAGATGCTGATCGCCATGCGCTTCTTCCACGGTCTGGCGGCCGCGGCGGCCAGCGTGGTGATTAACGCCCTGATGCGCGACATCTATCCGAAAGATGAGTTTTCGCGGATGATGTCGTTTGTCATGCTGGTGACGACCATTGCGCCGCTGGTGGCGCCGATGGTCGGCGGGGCGGTGCTGGTCTGGTTCAGCTGGCATGCCATTTTCTGGATCCTTGCCCTGGTGGCCCTGCTGGCCTCGCTGATGATCGGCCTGTTTATCCGCGAAACGCTACCGGCTGAAAGGCGTCAGCCGTTCCACCTGCGGACCACGCTGGGTAACTTTGCCACCCTGTTCCGCCATAAGCGGGTCCTGAGCTATATGCTGGCGAGCGGCTTTAGCTTCGCGGGCATGTTCTCTTTCCTAAGCGCCGGGCCTTTCGTCTATATCAATATTAACCACGTTGCGCCTCAGCACTTTGGCTACTATTTTGCGCTGAACATTGTCTTTTTATTCCTGATGACCATGTTCAACAGCCGGTTTGTGCGGCGGGTAGGGGCGTTGCGCATGTTCCGCGCCGGGCTGTGGATCCAGTTTGCCATGGCGGTGTGGATGGTGGTTTGCGCGCTGCTCGACGTCGGTTTCTGGTCGCTGGTGATCGGCGTGGCGGCCTTCGTTGGCTGCGTATCGATGGTGTCGTCTAACGCTATGGCGGTGATCCTCGATGAGTTTCCGCATATGGCGGGCACCGCTTCGTCGCTGGCGGGGACTTTCCGCTTTGGTATCGGGGCGATTATCGGCGCGCTGCTGTCGATGGCCACCTTTACCACCGCCTGGCCGATGCTGATCTCTATCGCCTTCTGCGCCACCAGCTCTATTTTCTTCTCGCTTTACGCTTCACGCCGGCGAAAAATCGCACGCTAGGTCACATTTTCAGGGGCGAAATCGCCCCTTTCTTGATGCATGTCAACCGCAATGGGCTTCAGGGTTCTGTGATTTGTTTCCTTTATGTAAAATCAATTAGTGTAAAAAGTCGCATTGTTGCGATAAAAAAGTTGTTTTGGATCACAGAAACGGGTACATATAGCGCCAATCGGCTTGCCGGGTTAAAAAATAACACGCTGGAATATAAGCGCTTAACCCTGGTCCGACGCGGCTGTAAACGTTTTCTGCGTCTGAGCAGGACTATTTGTCAACAGTGTGTTAATATTGATGTAAATTTATTGTGAAGCCTTTTGCTTCCGGGGAAACCACGTGAATACACAACAACTCTCTATCGTACACCGTCTGCCGCAGAGCTATCGCTGGCTGGCCGGTTTTGCGGGTTCCAGAGTTGAACCGATTCCGCAAAACGGCGCGCAGAACGAAAACAGTCTCGTCGCCCTGAAACTGCTGAGTCCGGACGGTGAAAAAGCCTGGCCGGTGATGCATAAGCTCAGCCAGGCGTTAAGCGACATCGAAGTCGACTGTTCCGTTCTTGAGTGCGAAGGCGAACCCTGCCTGTTCGTTAATCTGCAGGATGAGTTTGCCGCCACCTGTCGTCTGAAAAATTTTGGCGTGGCGATCGCCGAGCCCTTCTCCGGCAATAACCCTTTCTGACCGTCAGCTTAGCGCCAGCAGCTGGCGGGTATACTCATGCCGGGGCGCGCTGAAGACGGACTGGCACTCGCCCTGTTCAACCACCACTCCCTGCCGCAGCACCATCACCTGGTGACACAGCGCGCGCACCACGCCTAAATCATGGCTGATAAAAATATAGGCCAGCTGATGCTTCAGCTGTAATGCTTTCAACAGATTCAGGATCTGCGCCTGAACGGTTTTATCCAGCGAAGAAGTCGGCTCGTCGAGGACGATCAGTTGCGGCTTGACGATTAACGCTCTGGCGATGGCGATACGCTGGCGCTGGCCGCCGGAGAATGCCGCCGGGTAGCGCTGGCGGCTGGCCGGATCGAGCCCGACCTCCTGCATGGCAAGGATTACCGCCTGTTCGCGTTCGACTGCCGTCAGCGTCGGCTGGTGGACGCGCAATCCTTCTTCAATAATCTGCTGCGCCGTCAGGCGCGGATTGAGCGACGAGTTCGGATCCTGAAAAACCACCTGCATTTGTCGGCGCAGCGGCAGCAGCTGTCGACGGTTACGCCCCTGAATCGGCTGACCGGCAAAGATTATCCTGCCCTCGGATGAGATCAGGCGCAGCAGCGCCAGACCGGTGGTGCTTTTCCCCGAGCCCGATTCGCCCACCAGCCCCAGCGTCTCGCCGGCGCGTAGCTGAAAACTGAGGCTGTTGACCACCCGATGGTGATCGACAACCCGGCGCAGGATCCCTTTGCGAACAGGAAATGCCACGTTTAAATCGTCCACCTGCAGCAGCACCGGGGCATCGACGGCCAACGGCACCGGCTCACCGTCCGGTTCGCTATCCAGCAGGCGTTGGGTGTAGGGATGAGCCGGCGCGCTGAACAGCGCCCGACAGTGATTGTGCTCCACGCAGCGGCCGTTCTGCATTACCGCCACCCGGTCAGCCAGCTGGCGGACGATGCTCAGGTTATGGGTGATAAACAGCATCCCCATGTTCAGCTCCCGCTTCAGCTCGCGCAGCAGCTGCAGAATTTGCGCCTGCACTGACACATCGAGGGCGGTGGTCGGCTCGTCGGCGATCAGCAGCTCAGGGCGCGTCAGCAGCGCCATGGCGATCATCACTCGCTGGCGCTCGCCGCCGGAGAGCTGGTGCGGATAGTCCGCCAGCCGCCGCGGCGCCTGTCGGATCCCGACGCGCTCCAGACAGTCGAGGATCTCGCCGCGCGCCGCCTCTTTGCGCATTCCCCGGTGTAAAGACAGCACCTCGTAGAGCTGTTTTTCCAGGGTATGAAGGGGATTGAGCGACACCATCGGCTCCTGAAAGATCATCGCGATCCGGTTGCCGCGCACGCCGCGCAGGGTCGCCTCATCCGCATGCAGCAGCGACTGGCCATGAAAACGGATATCGCCGCTGGGGTAACTGGCCGGTGGGGTAGGGAGCAGCCGCAGCACCGACAGGGCGGAGACGCTCTTACCGGAGCCGGATTCTCCCACCAGGGCCAGCGTTTCGCCGACCGCCACCTCGAGCGACAGATTATGCACGACGGTCTGCGTCTCGCCCTGCTGGCGAAAGGCGATAGAGAGATTGTCGATAGCTAACAGCGGGTGGGTCATATTACACCGCCTTACTGGGGTCAAAGGCGTCGCGAACCGCTTCACCGATGAAAATCAGCAGCGTCAGCAGCACGGCGACGGAAAGAAACGCGGCAATACCCAGCCAGGGCGCCTGCAGGTTGTTTTTGCCCTGCAGGAGCAGCTCGCCGAGTGAGGGCGAGCCAAGCGGCAGGCCGAAGCCGAGAAAATCCAGCGACGTCAGGGTGGTAATAGAGCTGCAAAGAATAAAAGGCAGGAAGGTGAGGGTCGCCACCATCGCGTTGGGCAGCATATGCCGCAGGATGATCTGCCGGTCGCTGACCCCTAACGCCTGCGCCGCCCGGATGTAGTCGTAGTTGCGGGTGCGGAGAAATTCAGCGCGCACCACGCCCACCAGTGTCATCCAGCCAAACAGGACGGTGATCGCCAACAGCCACCAGAAGCCCGGCTGCACGACGCTGGAGAGCAGAATGATCAGAAACAGCGTCGGCATGCCGGACCAGACTTCGATAAAACGCTGCCCCCAGAGGTCGATTTTACCGCCGTAATAACCCTGGATCGCCCCGGCCAGCACCCCCAGCACGCTGGAGAACAGCGTCAGCAGCAGGCCAAAGAGTACCGAGATGCGCGTCCCATAGAGGATCCGCGCCAGCACATCGCCGCCGTTGGCGTCGGTGCCGAGCCAGTTGCTGGCTGAGGGCGGCGAGGGAAAAGGAACCGTGCTGGCAAAATTGATCGTCGTCGCGCCGAAGCGCACCGGCGGCCAAAGCGCCCAGCCGTGGCTGGCCAGCTGGTGCTGCAGCCACGGATCCTGATAGTCAGCGGCGGTGGCGAATGCGCCGCCGAAGGTCTGCTCGGTGTAGTTTTTTAATACCGGGACGTACAGCTGGCCCCGGTACTGCACCAGCAGCGGCCGATCGTTGGCCAGCAGCTCAGCCCCCAGGCTGCAGAGGAAGAGAATTAAAAACAGCCACAGCGACCAGTAACCGCGACGGTTGTGGCGAAAGCGCGCCCAGCGGGCCTGATTAACGGGACTGAAGAACGACATTAGCGGCCCTCAAAATCAATACGCGGGTCGACCAGCGTATAGCTGATATCGCTGACGATATTAAGCAGCAGGCCGATCAGGGTGAAAATATAGAGCGTCCCGAACATCACCGGATAGTCGCGGGAGACCGTCGCTTCATAGCCCAGCAGCCCCAGACCATTCAACGAGAACATCACTTCGATCAGCAGCGAGCCGGTAAAGAACATACTGATAAAGGTGGCCGGGAAACCAGCGATCACCAGCAGCATGGCGTTGCGGAACACGTGTCCCCAGAGGATCTGTTTCTCCCCGACCCCTTTGGCGCGGGCGGTAACCACATACTGTTTGCGGATCTCGTCGAGGAAGCTGTTTTTGGTCAGCATGGTCAGGGCGGCGAAGCCGCCGATCACCGTCGCCAGCACCGGCAGGGTGATGTGCCACAGATAGTCGAGGATCTTTTCATACCACGGCAGGGTGTCGAAGTTTGGCGAGACCAGACCGCGCAGCGGGAAGAGGTCGAAATAGCTGCCGCCGGCGAAAATCACGATCAGCAGGATGGCGAACAGAAAGGCGGGGATAGCATAGCCAATGATAATCAGCGTACTGCTCCAGATGTCAAAGCGGCTGCCGTTGCTGACGGCTTTGCGGATGCCCAGCGGAATGGAGACCAGATAGATGATCAGCGTGCTCCACAGCCCGAGGCTCACCGAGACCGGCAGGCTGTCTTTAATCAGCTGCAGCACGGAGGCGCTGCGAAACAGGCTGTCGCCAAAATCAAAGCGCAGATAATCGCCCAGCATCTTCAGGTAGCGCTCGTGCAGCGGTTTGTCGAAGCCGTAGCGGTGGGTGATCTCGGCGATGACTTCCGGATCGAGGCCGCGCCCGCCGCGATAGTGCCCCTCGCTGATATTGCCGGCGCCGGTGCGGGCATGGCTGGCGCCCATCCCGCCGTCGCCGGCGCCTGGCATTCCGCCGTGCTGACCAAATTCGATGGCGGCGATGGCCTGGTCGACCGGGCCGCCGGGGGCGATCTGCACAATAAAAAAGTTAATGGTGATGATGGCCCACAAGGTGGGGATCACTAACAGCAAACGGCGGATCAGGTAACTGCCCATGGTATGTCCTTAGCGTCTGTCCGCGGGGAGGGTGGCCGCTTTGTTCGCGTCATACCACCAGGTATCAAGGCCGGACGAATAAATGGGGCGGGTTTTCGGGAACGAGAATTTATTCCACCACGCGGTGCGGTCCTGCGCCATATACCACATCGGCAACATATAGTGGTTCCAGGTGAGGACGCGGTCCAGCGCCCGGCCGAGCGGGAGCAGCTTCTGCTTATTACCCTGCCACTGCAGGATCTGCGCAATCAGTTTATCTACCACCGGACTCTGCACCCCCGGCGCGTTGTAGCTGGAGTGAATATAGTCTGACGCCCAGGAGATTTGCAGGTCGGTCCCCGGCCAGGGCATGGCACGCCACAGGCTTGGCATCATGTCGTAATCGCGGCTGCGGCGGCGGTTGCTGTACTGCGAGTTATCCACCTGACGAATATCCATGACGATCCCCAGGCGCTGCAGGTTGTGCTGGAACGGCAGCACCCAGCGGTCATTGCTTCCGGCCGGCATCAGCAGCTCAAAGCGCAGCGGCTTACCGGTGGCGGCGTTAACCCGGCGCTGGTTCTTCACCGTCCAGCCTGCCGCGTTGAGCAGGGCGTCGGCTTTGAGTAAGTTGGCGCGGTCAAAGCCATCGCCGCGGGAGACCGGCGGCTGGTAAACCTGGCTGAAGAGCTCGGGGGGTAGTTCGTTTTTCATCGGCGTCAGCAGGGCCAGTTCGGCCGCGTCGGGCAGGCTGCGGGCGGCATATTCGGTGTTCTGGAAATAGCTATTGGCGCGCTGATAGGCGCTGTAGAACAGCGCTTTGTTCATCCATTCAAAATCAAACGCCAGGGTAATGGCCTCCCGCACCCGGCGATCGGCGAATACCGGGCGCTGGATATTGAACGCCAGCCACTGGGTGTCCTGCGCCGAGGTGTTGGCATACTCCTCTTTGATGATATAGCCGCGGCTGAAGTTGCGGCCAACGTAGCGGGTAGCCCAGTTTTTGGCGACCGTCTCTTCCCGGCGGTCAACGGCCCCGGCTTTAAAGGCTTCAAAAGCGACGTTGTCGTCAAGATAATAGTCATAGCGCAGCGTATCGAAGTTCCAGCGACCGCGGTTGACCGGCAGGTCGGCCGCCCAGTAGTCGGCGACCCGGGAATAGGTAATATACTGTCCCATCCGCCAGGCGCTGATGCGATAGGGTCCGCTGGCCAGCGGTGGCTTTGACAGCGGGTCGCTAAGTTTGTGATGGCGCCAGAACGCCTCGGGCATCACCGGTAGGCTCAGCAGGCTCAGCATATTCTCTTTACCGGGCTGGCCGAGGTCGATACGCACAGTCAACGGCGCGATGGCCTTCACGGTGGTGCCTTTATAAAAGAGGCGGAACTGCGGAACCCCTTCGGTCATAAACTTCTTGAAGGTAAAAGCGACATCCTGGGCGGTGATTGGCGTGCCGTCGTGAAAACGGGCGCGGGGGTTGAGAGCGATCTCCATCCATGAATAGTCCCCGGCGTAGCGCGCCCGCTCGGCAATCAGCGGATAATAGCTCCCGGGCTCATCATCCGAAGTGGTGAACAGGGGATCGTAGAGCGCCTCAGTTCGTACCGCGGGATTGCCGCGCAGCGCGTAGCGGTTGAAGTTGTCGAAGGTGCCGATTGCCGCCAGGGTGAGCGTGCCACCTTTCGGCGCCTGCGGATTGACATAATCAAAATGGCTGAAACCGGCGGCGTATTTGGGCTCGCCGATAATCGCGAAGGCGACGCTTTCCTGAATGGATTGCGCGTTAGCGCTCAGGCTAAACAGAGCAAGCAGAAGCAGAAAAAGTCGCGCATACATAGGCGGCAGAATACCCCGTCATAGCCGGCCCCCATGGCCGACTTCTGTTCCCGCATCATAAGTGAGACTTAACGCGTTGTGAAATAGTTCGCGGGTTCATCGTGCGCGGCCACCAGCGCCGCCAGCGACAGCGGCCGGCTGATCCAGTACCCCTGCAGGAAATGAACCCCCTGAGCGCGGAGCCACTCCGCCTGCTCCTGGGTCTCCACCCCTTCGGCGACGGTCATTAATTTCAGCCGGCGGCTGAGGGTCAGTACCGCATCCAGCACTGGCGAGGTAACAGTTTCGGTGCCGATCGCCTGCACAAAACCGCGATCGATCTTCAGATAGTCGAAGTTATAGCGCTCAAGGTAGATCAGCGCGCTATGCCCGGTGCCAAAATCATCAATCGCGATTTCGAATCCCTGGCGGTGGAGCCAGGCGAAGTTAGCCATCGATTTTTCTTTATCAATCATCGCCCGCTCGGTCACCTCCAGCACCACGTGAAAATGGCCGGCGGGCAGCGCGGCGGCGAAGCGCAGCATATCGTCGCGGAAGCTGTCGGCCTGCAGATGGGCAGGAGATATATTCAGCCCCAGCTTGACGCCGCGCGGCAGAATACGCTTCAACACCGCAGCATCGCGGGCGATCAGCGCCAGCAGATGATGGGTTAGCGGCACGATCATCTGCTGGGTTTCGGCCAGGTTAATAAAAACGTCGGGCGGGATTTCGCCCACCACCGGATGGCGCCAGCGCATCAGGACCTCGACACCGCTGATATGCAGAGTCTGGGCATTCACCACCGGCTGATAGACGACGTAGAACTGGTTGTTTTTGATCCCCAGGAGAATGGATTTTCGCGGATCCGATTTGATCGTCAGCACGTAATAGCAGAGTAGCCCCGCCAGCAGGCCGCACACCACTCCGAGCAGCAGAGCAAACTGCGTATTTTCCGCCAGCCAGCTGTTGGCATACAGGTAGACCTTCAGCGGTAAACCCTCGATCTGTGTCTGGCGGATCGGCGCGTTATGCAGCGTTTGCGGATCCACCAGCCGGTTACTGAAGGTGGAGATGGCGGTGTGATCGATGGCCAGCGCAATGCCGCTGAAATCATTCTGCCGTGCAGAATAGAGGATATACGGTGTGAGATTGGCGTTAATCGACACGAAAATGCCGCTGTTTTTATCACCAGGTTTTCCTACCCACAACGCCAGCGCCGCGCTCTTCGGCATCATCGGCGTGCCCGGCAAAATGGCCATATCAAGGGGTTTACGGATATCAATGGCCGGGATCAGCTGGGTGAGGGGGGTATCCATGGCGCCGGTTGCCGAGGAGCAAAAGGCCACGCCGTTTTTGACCAGCAGAAAGGCGCGGACGTTAGGGCTGAAAGCGGCATGGGAGGTGAGCCCGGAGTCAATATTCTCGCAGGGCTGGTCCACCAGCGGCTGCAGGCCGTCGATGGTTTGCCGCAGGTCGTGAAAGTAGCTCTTCAGATAGGTATTAACGTTGTTGATAATGGCGTCGAAACGCTCCGCCCGGTTATGGTAAATCACCATAAACTGAATGCTGCCGGCCAGTAGCGCGACGATAATTCCCACGCACAGGCTGGTTAGCCAGGTTTTACGCTGGGGCGAAAAGTAGCGAGTCAGCATAGCTATAGTCTTTCCGTGTTATTGATGCGCAGCAACGGGTTGTCAGTCGTCGTTTTTCTCATTCCCACTTAAAAGACATAGCTTATTTTGCGTCGTTCAGAATCAGGTGGCAAAAAAAAACACTGCCGGGGCAGTGTTTTTTATCCCGCTTCCAGCCAAGGGATAACCGGCGGCGGTAGAGGACAGTTTACGAGCGGCTCAGGACTCGACGCGCTTCGTTGTAGCGCTTTTTCCAGTATGGCTCATCCATGCTGGAGATAGTCACCCCGCTGCTGGTAGAGGCGTGAACAAACTGGTTGTTGCCGAGGTAGATCCCGACATGGCGGCCGGTAGAACCGGCACGGAACAGAACCAGATCGCCGGTACGCAGCTGGGTACGGGAAATCGATTTTCCGGTTTCCTGCTGTTCAGAAGTTGAACGCGGCAGTTCCAGACCAAATTGTTCGCGGAAGGTGCGCTGCACGAACGCCGAGCAGTCGATACCTTTGCGGGTGCTGCCGCCGAGGCGGTAACGCACGCCTTTCCAGCTGGCATACTGATCCATTAAACGGGACTTCACGTCCAGGTTACGGACCATCGTTTCAAATTCATCCTGAGAGGCTTGCAGTGATGATAAATCGCCACTACCCACAGCATGCGTCTCAGAATGCATATTCCTGGCGGTACTTGTTGAACTACACGCGGAAAGCAGAACCGCTACTGCAATCGCGGGGGCTACCCGCAAGATGTATCTCAAAATCGGCTGAGATTTGACCATGCTGTTTATTTTCCCTTGTTGTCCTTAACGACAATGTCGTTATAAAAAATGCCAAACGTGTTAGAGCCTAAATACCCATCCGCAATGAGACAATTCCTTAAGCTTAAATTTGTGCAGTCACGCACAATTTTATTCATGCCTTGAATTAATGTTGCGGAAAAGGCAAAACGAGAACGAGATTACCCTATCAAACGCCGCATGGCGAGCGGTTTTGCGCGATTTCTTATAAGTATTTTGGTGACAAAAAGTGAATCATCGGGAAAGGCCAAAATAGCGACAATATCGGGCAAAAAACAGACAATTCCTTCATTTGTCACGGGATTAATGTGACAAGAAGATGAACGTGATGTAGAAAAAAAGGACAATTGAAAAAAAGGGACCCAAAAGGTCCCCTTATAGATAATGAGTCTGGCGACTGCCGGAGACATTATTTGGCTGATATTCCACCGGGTAAGTAGCGATCGAAAAAGGCGATCAGTTTATCGCTCAGGGGAGTCATCAATACCCAGGGCGCGCCAATCAGCACGGCGGTCAGCGAGCCGACGGCAATATCGCTGAACCAGTGGGCGCCAATCATCACCCGCGGGAAAGCAAAGACCACAAATATCACCAGCGCCACGGCCAGCGCGCGGCGACCAAAATAGCGCCACATAAAGCTCGCGAAGATCAGCAGCATCATCCCATGATCGCCGGGGAAGCTGTCCTTGGAAGCATCCTTAGTGGGGAAGTTAACGACGTCGCTGACGCGGGTCACATCGCTGAAAAACAACGACGGGCTGGCGCGCTGAACCGGCATCAGGTGCTGCGCCAGCTGGTTGATGATCACCGCCGCCAGCAGCATCACCAGGCCCATAATGGCGATCTGACGACGGCCTGCCGCCGGCGCCTTGAGCCAGTAGCTAAGCATCAGGCACCCCATCGCCAGCAGCGAGCAGGCGTCGAAGGCGCGATTGTTGATGATCGCCAGCAGCCAGGCGTAAGCGCGGCTGACGCTGACGCCATGGTTAAAGAAATGGAAGATCGCGGAGTCAACAGGCGCCCACGCGCCGTGGTTGGCTGGCAGATACCAGGAGCAAAATAGCGCCACACCCGCGATGTTTAGCAGCAAGATTAAAGGAATTCGGTTTTTCATCATAGCCATTGCGATTTTGTGACAGTCGGCGGCAACCTTAGCCGCCTTAACTTAAACGAAGCCTCAACAATGAGGTCTGGAGCGCATTCCAGTCGGCTTCATTAGCGGAAATAAGCTCGATGCGGCTATCGGGCGGGGCGACGCTGAGGGTCTCGATATGCAGATCCTCACCCTGGCGGTTGATCCGCACCGCCCCTTCGGCAATGCGCAGCACACCTTTGACGCGCGCCACCGGCGCCAGCCGGGCCCACTCCAGCAGGGCGATGGTGTCAAAGACCGTTTCCGCGTCGAAGATCCAACCGCAGGCCTGATAGCCCTGGCCGCTGTTAAGGTGGCGGCGCCAGCGCTGGTGTTCCGCCAGGCTAAGGGCGGCGAGACCGGCTGTTGGAGGATGGCGATGGGCGTGCTCCGCGCTCGCCGGCAGTGGGGCGGTGTTGCGCCGGGGTTCATCAAGCAGGGCGAGGTCGATATTCCCCTGGATCGCCGACACCTGGCGGCGCTCGCCACCCCAGCGTTGCCACCAGTCGGCAAACGCCTGAGCGCTTTCGGGCGTTTCCCGATCGCTTTTATTGGCCACGATGATATCCGCCGCCGCCAGCTGGTCGCGAAAGTTGTCGTTGTTGACCGCTTTCTCGTCCAGTAACTGACGCGGATCGAGGATGCACAGGGTCGCGCGCAGATCGATCCAGGGTTCATACACCGCCGCGGTGAGAATATCGAGGATCTGCTTTGGATGGCCAAGTCCGGTAGGTTCGATCAACAGACGATCGGGTTTCCCCTGGCGCAGCAGGGTGTTCAGCCCGACCTGCATCGGCAGGCCATTGACACAGCACATGCAGCCGCCGGGGATCTCTTTGAGCAGGGCGCCGCTGTCGGCCAGCAGCGCGCCGTCTATCCCGACTTCGCCAAACTCGTTAACCAGTACGGCCCATTTTTCATCCGCAGGCTTCTGCGCCAGCAGATGAAGAATCGAGGTCGTCTTACCGCTGCCGAGAAAGCCGGTGATCAAATTGGTTCTGGTCACTCTTTTCTCCAGGATAAATGTAATGTTGTAACAGTTATGCCTATCCTGACGAAAAAAGAGGGAAAAGAGAAGTCCTGAGGCGGACAGAAGGGAATTCTGTCCGCATAAGCGCAAATATTGTTAAGAATCGAGCGCGCGGGCAACTGCCTCGCGGGCGCCGTGCATCGCCAGCTGCTGCCAGGCGGCGCGGATCCCGGCGACAAACAGAGCGTTGCGCGGCAGGTCGCGGCCAAATATTTCCTCCAGACCCAGCAGGGCGTCAACACGCTGCTGCTCATCGCTCTGCGCCACCCGCTGCTGGATCTTGTCTACCAGCGGATCGCGCACGTCGATGGTCTGACCGGCATCATCCGTGCCGCTGACGTAGCGCATCCAGCCGGCCACGCCGAGGGCCAGCAGCGGCCAGCGGCTGCCGCGCTCAAGATGCACGCGAATACCGTCGAGCATGCGCTGGGGTAGCTTCTGGCTGCCGTCCATGGCGATTTGCCAGGTACGGTGTTTGAGCGCCGGGTTGCTGAAGCGCGCGATCAGGCTGTCGGCATAGGCCGCCAGGTCGACGCCGGTAATGGTCAGCGTCGGGGCCTGTTCGTCGAGCATCAGCTGGCGGGCGGCGCGGCGGAAGACCTCATCCTGCATGCAGTCGCTGACGTGCGCATGACCTGCCAGATAGCCAAGCCAGGCGAGGAAAGAGTGGCTGCCGTTGAGCATCCGCAGCTTCATCTGCTCCCAGGGCAGCACGTCGTCGGTCATCTGCACGCCTGCCGTCTCCCAGGCGGGGCGCCCGGCGACAAAGTGGTCTTCGACTACCCACTGAATGAAGGGTTCGCAGCTGATGGCGCAGGGATCTTCCACCCCCAGCACGGCGGCGATTTCCGCCAGCGATTCGGCGGTGGCGGCGGGAACAATGCGATCCACCATGGTGCCCGGGAAGCTAACGTTGTCGGCGATCCAGCTCGCCAGCGCCGGACTGCGTTTTTCCGCCATGCCGAGGACGGCATTTTTCACCACGTGGCCGTTATCGGGAATGTTATCGCAGGAGAGCACGGTAAAGGGCGGCAGGCCGCGTTCCCGGCGGCGGGCCAGCGCTTCAACTAAAATACCGGGAGCCGACTGCGGGAGCGTCGGATTTTCCAGATCGTGAACGATGCGCGGATGCGTCGGATCCAGCTTGCCGGTCGCCGGATCGATGCAATAGCCTTTTTCCGTGATGGTCAGCGAGACAATCGCCACCTGCGGCTCGCAAAATTTCTCGATAATCGCCGCCAGCGAATCGAGCCTGGCGTTCAGGCATTCGTGCACTGCGCCGATAATAATGGGCTGATTACCGTCGGCGCCTTTTTCCAGTACGGTAAACAGGTGGTCCTGTTCGCGAAGCTGGCTCATCAGCGTATCGCCGCTGAACAGACTGATTTCGCAGATCCCCCAGTCGCCGCCGATGTTATTCAGCACGCGATCGGTCAGCAGCGCCTGGTGCGCGCGATGAAACGCGCCAAAGCCGAAATGGACAATACGCGAGCGGAGCTGGCTGCGATCGTACTGAGGACGTTGCACGTTTTCCGGTAGCGTAGCGGTTGCAATTGTTGTCATTCTTCACACACCTGTTTAACTGCTTATTAACATTGCCAGTCTAAAGTTATATGACAGGAAATTAAATTGGTAAGCCGAAATTATCCGCTGACTGTGAGCTGGATCAATCAATGCGCCGGCACTGTTTGCAGCCTGCTGAGAAACATGTATGGTAGTCGTCATGAGTGTCGCCATTATTGGTATAACAACTTTTGTGAGGGCATAGCGATGGAGCAAACCTGGCGGTGGTATGGGCCGAACGATCCGGTATCGCTTGATGATGTACGGCAGGCAGGAGCGACCGGGGTCGTCACTGCGCTGCACCATATTGCAAACGGCCAGGTCTGGCCGGTCGACGAGATTAAAGAGCGTCAGGCGCAGTTAGCGGCGAAAGGGCTGACCTGGTCGGTGGTCGAAAGCATTCCGGTGCATGAGGATATTAAAACCCACAGCGGGCAGTATACGACCTGGATTGCCAACTATCAGCAGAGCATCCGCAACCTCGCGGCCTGCGGCATCGATACCGTATGCTACAACTTTATGCCGATCCTCGACTGGACGCGCACCGATCTGGAATATGAGCTGCCGGACGGCTCCCGGGCGCTGCGTTTCGATCAGATCGCCTTCGCCGCCTTTGAACTGCATATCCTCAAACGCCCGGGGGCGGAAGCGGATTACAGCGAAGAAGAGCAGCGCCAGGCCGAGGCGTATTACAAGGCGATGAGCGAAGCGGACATTGAGAAACTGACCCGCAATATCATCGCCGGCCTGCCGGGGGCGGAAGAGGGTTACACCCTCGACCAGTTCCGCGCGCGTCTGGCGGAATATGACCACATCGATAAAGCGCAGCTGCGCGAAAATATGGCCTATTTCCTGCGGGCCATCGTGCCGGTGTGCGAAGAGGTGGGGATCCGTCTGGCTGTGCATCCGGACGATCCGCCGCGGCCGATCCTTGGCCTGCCGCGTATCGTCTCGACCATTGAAGATATGCAGTGGCTGAAAGAGACAGTGGACAGCATTAATAATGGCTTTACCATGTGCACCGGATCCTATGGCGTCCGCGCCGATAACGATCTGGTAAAGATGGTGGAGACCTTTGGCGATCGTATCCACTTTACCCATCTGCGCTCCACCTGCCGTGAAGCGAACCCGAAAACCTTCCACGAGGCGGCGCACCTTAGCGGCGACGTTAATATGGTGGCGGTGGTGGATGCGATTCTGCGTGAAGAGCAGCGGCGTAAGCAGGCCGGCGATCTGCGCCCGATCCCCTTCCGTCCGGATCATGGTCATCAGATGCTCGATGATCTGCGCAAGAAAACCAACCCAGGCTATTCGGCGATTGGCCGTCTCAAGGGGATGGCGGAAGTACGCGGCGTGGAGCTGGCGCTGAAGATGACCAAATACCCTGAACTGCTGTAATCGCGGCAATGGGGATAATAAAAAGGACAGCCAGCGGCTGTCCTTTTTTATGTCAACTCGTCACGGAAGATTAATCCGCGCGGCCCATATAGCGGCACTCTTCGATATGAATGCGGATTTTCTCACCGGTGGTCAGGTATTCCGGCACCTGAATCACCAGGCCAGTGCTCATGGTGGCGGGCTTGGTGCGGGAGCTGGCGGATGCCCCTTTAATCCCCGGCGCGGTTTCGATAATTTCCAGGTCCACGGTCTGCGGCAGCTCAAGCGCCAGCAGCTGCCCATCCCAGGTCAGCACCTGCATATCCGGCATGCCGCCTTCCGGAATAAACTGCAGCTCTTCTTCGATCTGCTCTTTTGTGAAGGTGTAAGGGGTGTAGTCTTCTTTATCCATGAACACGTATTCGTTGCCATCGACATAAGAGAAGTCAACGAAACGGCGGGTCAGGGTCACGGTATCGACGATATCGTCGCCTTTGAAGCGCTCTTCTACTTTCAGGCCGGTACGCACATCGGAGAAGCGCATTTTATACAGTGTCGCAGCACCGCGGGCGCTGGGTGACTGAATATCGATATTTTTCACAATCAGCAGCTTGCCGTTGTAATTCAGCACCATACCTTTTTTAATTTCATTCGCTCTTGGCATTGCAGTAATCCTGTCACTTAACGAGTCAAAAATATCGCGTAAAACTACTCGCGCCCGGGCATTCAGGCAAGTGGAATTCGCGAGTTTTGCTATCTTCTGGCAAAACGTTTAGGCTGTGGCGCAAAATGAGCGTTCGGGAGCTGGGTTGTGGAATGTCGTACTGATTGTGGCGCATGTTGCATCGCCCCCTCTATATCATCGCCGATCCCCGGTATGCCGCAGGGCAAGCCGGCCAACACTCGCTGTATTCAGCTCTCCGAGCACAATCTGTGCCTCATTTTCGGTTCCCCACTGCGCCCGAAGGTGTGCGCCAGCCTGCAGCCCTCGCCGGAGATGTGCTTGACTCATCGTGATGAAGCCATTACCTGGCTGCTGGCGCTTGAGCTGGCCACCGCGCCCTGAGCTTAAAGCAGCAAATGAGACAGGTTTTTGATATGGACGCTGAGGCCGTCCAGCAGCGCCTGGACGCGCAGCGGAAGAATGTCCCGTCGCTGGTAGATAAGCCAGGCCTGCAGATCGATACAGCGCTCCTTTTTCAGACAGGGAACCAACTGTCCTGCCGCCAGCTCGGTGGCGAGTGAATAGTAGGGCGCATAAACGATCCCCATCCCCAGCTTCGCCAGCTCCACCGCCGGCAGCGTGTTATCGCACACGAATCCCCCCTTTACCGTGAGATTAAGCGGTTTGCCGTTTTTGCTTTTGAAGGTCCAGATATTGTCGCTGCCGCCCAGCATACGCAGGGTGATGCACTCATGATCCACCAGCGCCTCCGGTTCGGCGATAGGGTGTTGCGCGAGGTAATCCGGGGAGGCGAAGACGCCGGTACGAAAGCGGGTAAACGGGCGGGCGATGAGGTTTTCATTCTGTGGCTTAAAGGGGCTTATCAGCAGATCGCAGTCGCTATTGAAAATGGCGCCGTATTTCTGTTCCCGCTCGCTGGCGTTGCGGGTGACCAGATTGATCTGCAGCTCCGGCAGCGTTTTTCTTAGCGCTGGCAGAATATAGCGCCCGAGAAACTGGTGGATGCCGATGGGCGCGCCAAGGGTGACAACGCCCTGCAGTGTGTTCTTATAACGGTCGGCGAGGTTGATAAGCTGCTCATGCTGCGCAAGAACGGCGCTGCTGGCGTGAATAAACTGCTCGCCGAACTCGGTACGCACCAGTTCCCTGGCGGTGCGCAGAAAAATAGCCAGACCGACTTTCCGCTCCACGCTGGTCAGCGTCCGTGAGACGTTAGACTGGGGCATATTCAGGCGCTGGGCTGCCCGGCTTACGCTGGCGGTTTCGGCGATGGCGCAGAGGATCCTCAGCTCGTCCATTTTAAAGTCTTTCAACATCTTATCGCTGCCTGATATTAATAGTATATCAAAAATGATATACCAGTTTGGCTGAATTGCCATGTGATTTATTGATCCGCTGAACGTATGATGGCCTTTGCGTTGAACAGTCGTTTATTTAAGGAAATCTGTGCGTTTTATTGCTTCTTTTGTGGTTCTCGACGTGATTAAAAATAACGATCTTCCCGCTGGCTTACTGAGTGTATATGCACCATGCTGCTTAATTATTTTGCTTTGTTTGTATTAATACTGGTATTTCTCATATTGTTTTATGGAGTTATTATTATCCACGATATTCCCTATCACATCGCGCAAAAACGCCAGCATCCCCATCAGGACGCGATTCATGTAGCAGGCTGGATAAGCCTGTTTACCCTGCATGCTATCTGGCCTTTTCTGTGGATCTGGGCCACGTTGTACCGGCCTGATCGTGGCTGGGGGATGGCCTCACAGACCGGAGGACATCAGCAGCGAGCGGAACTGGAGAAACGCATTGCGTTACTTGAAGCGGCATTAAAAAACAGCCAGCAGGCGTCGGTGGAGAATAGCGAGAAATAATATGGATCTGTTAATTATCCTTTGCTATGTCGCCATTGCCTGGGGCGTGTTTAAAATATTTCGCATTCCAGTAAATAAATGGACGATCCCCACCGCTATATTAGTCGGAATAGTGATCGTCGGTGCGCTAATATTAACGATGAACTATAACCACCCCTATACGATGCGAGCGCAAAAAATTGTCGTCTCCATTCCGATGGTGCCGCAGGTATCAGGCGAGGTGGTGGAGGTGACCAGTAAAACCAATGTGTTAATGAAGAAGGGCGAACTGCTGTTTCGCATCGACGATACCCGCTACCGCGCACGCCTGAACAAGCTGAAAGCCGATCTGGCGGCCGAGGAGGCCACGCTGCGGGCGAAGCAGGCAACCATTGACGATGCCAGCGCCAGAGTACAGCAGGCGCAGGCGGAGTACGACCGGGTCACCCGCGACTACCAGCGCTATGCCCAGGGAGCGGCCATGCCGGTGAATCCTTTTTCGGAACAGGATGTGACTCATGCCAGGCAGCAGGTGCAGATCCAGTCGGCGGTACTGCAGGCGGCGAAAGCGCAATTACAAAACGCCCGAGAGCAGGTATCCGGACGCTACCACGGGCTGGATGCCAATATTGCCAGCCTGAAATCGCAGATCCTTGAAGCGGAGTATAATCTGGCGCAAACCGTGATTCGCGCGCCGAGCGACGGCTACGTCACCCAGCTTCTGGCGCGGCCGGGGATGACCGCGGTGCGTCTGCCCTTCAAGCCGGTGCTGGTGTTTATTCCCCAGCAAAAGCGCCAGGTGGTGGCGGTATTCCGCCAGAATTCGGTCCTGCGTCTGACGGCCGGGGATAGCGCGGAGGTGGTGTTTAACGGTCTGCCGGGCAGCGTCTACAGCGGTAAGGTATCGCGGGTGTTGCCGACCGTCCCGGACGGCAGCTACCAGGCCAGCGGCGCGCTGCAAGGACTGAACGCCGGGGCAGGGAAAGAGGGCATTTACGTGCTGATCGACCTCGATCCCCATCCGGAAGTGGAACATTTACCGGACGGGGTCAGCGCCCAGGCGGCGGTGTATACCGATTATTTTGCCCATGTGTCGATTATGCGCAAAGTGCTGCTGCGCATGACCAGCTGGCTGCATTATCTCTATCTGGATCATTAATCCCCATTGCCCGGCTCCGGCCGGGCAACCTTATCTAGACGTCCCTGATCCTCCACAGGCAGGCCTGCGTGGCGATCCCCATGACCAGCGCAATCCAGAACACCGCATGATAGCTCCAGATCTCTGCCACCACGCCCGCCAGTGAGCCGGCGATGATC
Source organism: Klebsiella sp. GG_Kp173 (assembly GCF_040062415.1). Classification (NCBI taxonomy): domain Bacteria; kingdom Pseudomonadati; phylum Pseudomonadota; class Gammaproteobacteria; order Enterobacterales; family Enterobacteriaceae; genus Klebsiella; species Klebsiella sp. GG_Kp173. The sequence continues at coordinate 60,809 of NZ_JBEAFZ010000087.1, read as the reverse complement.
CAACCGACGCGGGTGGTATTGGTGTAGAGGGTGGTGGCAGCGCCTGCCTGCCCGGGCATCAAATCCTGGAAATAAAGCATGCCAATCCCGGCGAGGATCCCAATATAGATGGCGTTCAGCACCTGCATCGCCAGCAGCAGCCCCGGCGTATGCACCGTCAGCATGCCCACATAAAACAGCACCCCAGCCACCGCGGAGAGGCGCATCAGAAAGCGTTTACCGAAGCGCCGGGCATAGTAACCGGCAATCAGCATGGTGGGGATTTCCAGCCCGGCGGCGGTACCCATCATCAGGCCGGCCAGCTTCTCCGGCAGATGCAGCTCGTTAATGATAAACAGCGGCATATTAATGATGTACAGGCTGTTCGTGCCCCACATCAGCGTGCAGATGCTGAACAGCAACAGCGCATCGCGGCGGTGCGTGCGCGGGGCTTCCAGCCGGCCGGTCGCCACCGCCTTCGCTTTGCGCATGCTGGGCAAGAACAGCCAGACCATTATCCCGCAGACGATAAACGCCGCCGCGGCGCTGAGGTACATCGCGGTAAAGCCAAACCCCATCGCCAGCGCATAGGCCAGCGGGGGACCAATCACCCATGCCAGGGAAACCTGGGCGCGCAAAATGGAGCTGAACATTACCGCTTCGCGGCCGGTTTTGTCGGCATGCTCGCGCGCGAGGGCGAACATCTGTGGGTTGGCGGTCGAACCAAAGCTGCTGAGGAAGACGCCGACGAACAGCAAAATGAAGTAGTTCCGGTTCCAGGCAAACAGCACGCAGGCCAGCACTCCCAGCAGGCAGCAGACTACAATCAGCTGCTTGCGGTCGCCCTGACGGTCAGAACGTCCGGCGAGGAACTGGCTGACCAGAATGCCTATGACGGCGCTGCCGGTAAAAAAGAAACCCACCATCGCCGGGCGGACGTGTACTTCATTGGTCAGAAACAGGCTCAGGGTCGGCGTCTGCAACGCCCCGGCAATGCCCGTCAGAAAGGCGACGATAAGGAAGGCGGAAGAGGTGACATCGAACCCGCGTCGGGGAAGGGCGGCGCTTCGGTTTTCCATGTGTTTGGTTTTCTGTAGTTTCAGGAGACGGCGCGGAGTTTACGCCTGCTGGCTGAAAATAAACAGTAGTATGGCACGAATAATTAAAAAGGCGTTTCAAAATACAAGGTTCAGCAAAAAGCTGACGCTTACCCCAGCCAGGCGCCAGGGCTTCAGCAAAAGTGTGCAGTACCTCTAAGTTCTGCAATCAAGTCGCTGACGTACCTTGCGCATTGAGCAAGAAAGGTACAAAATTCTTGAAACGTTTCAGCGTCATTCGACATATCGTTCACCGTCAGATGGCGCCTTTTTTCTCAAGTTAGCTGAAACGATTCAATTCAGCAGGAGAGGAGAACCATGTTCCAGTTATCTGTGCAGGATATTCATCCCGGCCAGCAGGCCGGTAATAAAGAAGAGGCCATCCGGCAGGTCGCCGCCGCGCTGGTCAGCGCCGGCAACGTGGCCGATGGCTACGTGAATGGCATGCTGGCCCGCGAGCAGCAGACCTCGACCTTCCTCGGCAACGGGATCGCGATCCCGCACGGCACGACGGATACGCGTGATCAGGTGCTGAAGACCGGCGTTCAGGTGTTTCAGTTCCCGCAGGGCGTCACCTGGGGCGAAGGGCAGACCGCCTATGTGGCGATCGGGATTGCCGCCAGCTCAGATGAACACCTCGGCCTGCTGCGTCAGCTGACCCACGTGCTGAGCGATGACGCCGTCGCCGCCCAGCTGCAGTCCGCCACCACCGCGGAAGAGCTGCGTGCGCTGCTGATGGGAGAGAAACAGAGCGAAGCGCTGAAGCTGGACAACGAGACCCTCAGTCTCGACGTCGCGGCCAGCGATCTGCTGACCCTGCAGGCGCTGAACGCCGCGCGTCTGAAAGAAGCAGGCGCGGTGGATTCCGCCTTCGTTAGCCACGTCATTAACGATACGCCGCTGAACCTCGGTCAGGGCATCTGGCTGAACGACAGCGCTGAAGGCAATCTGCGCAGCGCCGTGGCGGTCAGCCGCGCCGCCACCGCCTTCACCCGCGACGATCAGCCGGTTTCCCTGCTGGTCACGGTGGCGATGACCGACGAGCAGCCAACCGCGGTGCTGAACCGCCTGAGCAAGCTGCTGCTGGACAAGAAAGCTGACCATCTGCTGAAAGCCGACGCCGCCACCGTGCTGGCGCTGCTGACCAGCGACGACGCGATTGCCGAAGATGTGCTGAGCGCCGAATTTGTGGTGCGCAATGAGCATGGCCTGCATGCCCGTCCGGGCACCATGCTGGTCAACACCATTAAACAATTTTCCAGCGACGTCACCGTCACTAACCTCGACGGTTCCGGCAAGCCGGCCAACGGTCGTAGCCTGATGAAGGTCGTGGCGCTGGGTGTGAAAAAAGGTCACCGTCTGCGCTTTACCGCGCAGGGTGAAGATGCGCAACAAGCGCTGGATGCGATTGGCGAAGCGATCGCCGCAGGCCTTGGGGAGGGCGCATAAATGAGCAGACGTGTAGCAACCATTACTTTAAACCCGGCGTACGATCTGGTGGGCTTCACCCCGGAGATCGAGCGCGGTGAAGTGAATCTGGTGCGTACCACCGGCCTGCACGCCGCCGGGAAAGGCATCAACGTGGCGAAAGTGCTGAAAGATCTTGGCATTGACGTCACCGTCGGCGGCTTCCTGGGGAAAGACAACCAGGATGGCTTTCAGCAGCTGTTCAGCGAGCTGGGGATCGCCAACCGTTTCCAGGTGGTGCAGGGCCGGACCCGTATCAACGTTAAGCTGACGGAAAAAGATGGCGAAGTGACCGATTTCAACTTCTCCGGCTTCGAAGTGACCCCGGGCGACTGGGAACGCTTCGTCAACGACTCCCTGAGCTGGCTCGGGCAGTTCGATATGGTCTGCGTCAGCGGCAGTCTGCCGTCCGGCGTCAGCCCGGAGGCCTTTACCGACTGGATGACCCGTTTGCGCAGCCAGTGCCCGTGCATCATTTTCGACAGCAGCCGCGAAGCGCTGGTTGCCGGACTGAAAGCGGCGCCGTGGCTGGTGAAACCGAACCGTCGCGAGCTGGAAATCTGGGCTGGCCGTAAGCTGCCGGAGATGAAAGACGTTATCGACGCCGCCCATGCGCTGCGCGAGCAGGGGATCGCTCACGTAGTGATTTCCCTGGGCGAAGAGGGCGCGCTGTGGGTGAACGCCTCCGGCGAGTGGATTGCCAAGCCGCCTTCAGTCGAAGTGGTCAGCACCGTTGGCGCCGGCGATTCGATGGTCGGCGGCCTGATTTACGGCCTGCTGATGCGTGAATCCAGCGAGCATACCCTGCGCCTGGCGACCGCTGTCGCTGCCCTGGCCGTCAGCCAGAGCAATGTAGGGATCACCGACCGTACCCAGTTGGCCGCGATGATGGCGCGCGTCGACTTACAACCCTTTAATTGACAGCAGGAGAGGCATAATGAAAACGCTGCTGATTATTGATGCCGGACTCGGACAGGCGCGCGCCTATATGGCGAAAACCCTGCTGGGCGCCGCCGCGCCAAAAGCGCACCTTGAACTGATTGATAACCCCAACGACGCCGAACTGGTGATTGTTCTCGGGTCGGCGCTGCCCACTGACAGCGCGCTGAACGGCAAACAGGTTTTCCTCGGCGATATTAATCGCGCCGTGGCGCACCCGGAGCTGTTCCTGAGCGAAGCCAAGGGCCATGCGACGCCGTACGCGGCGCCTGCCGCCGCGGCAGTCCCGGCGGCTACCAGCGGACCGAAACGTATTGTCGCGGTCACCGCCTGTCCGACCGGCGTTGCCCATACCTTTATGGCCGCTGAAGCCATTGAAACCGAAGCGAAAAAACGCGGCTGGTGGGTGAAAGTGGAAACTCGCGGCTCCGTCGGCGCGGGCAATGCTATCACCCCGGAAGAGGTGGCAGAGGCGGATCTGGTGATCGTCGCCGCTGACATCGAAGTCGACCTGGCGAAATTCGCCGGCAAGCCGATGTATCGCACTACCACCGGTCTGGCGCTGAAGAAAACCGCCCAGGAGCTGGACAAAGCGGTGGTGGAAGCTAAACCATACCAGCCTTCCGGGAAACCTCAGGCTGCTGGCGAAGGTAAAAAAGAGTCGGCGGGCGCCTACCGCCACCTGCTGACCGGCGTCTCCTACATGCTGCCGATGGTGGTGGCGGGCGGCCTGTGTATCGCGCTCTCCTTTGCTTTCGGGATCAAAGCGTTTGAAGTAAAAGACACCCTGGCGGCGGCGCTGATGCAAATCGGCGGCGGCTCGGCCTTTGCGCTGATGGTGCCGGTGCTGGCGGGCTTTATCGCCTTCTCTATTGCCGACCGTCCGGGTCTGACCCCGGGTCTTATCGGCGGTATGCTGGCGGTCAGTGGCGGCTCCGGCTTTATCGGCGGGATCATCGCCGGTTTCCTTGCCGGTTACGTGGCGAAAGCCATCAGCACTAAGCTGAAACTGCCGCAGAGTATGGAAGCGCTGAAGCCAATCCTGATCATTCCGCTGGTTTCCAGCCTGATCGTGGGCCTGGCGATGATCTACCTGATCGGTAAACCGGTCGCCGGTATCCTCGCCTGGCTGACCCACTGGCTGCAAACCATGGGCACCGCCAACGCGGTTCTGCTGGGCGCGATCCTCGGCGCGATGATGTGTACCGACATGGGCGGCCCGGTGAACAAAGCGGCCTATGCCTTCGGCGTTGGCCTGCTGAGTACCCAGACTTACGCGCCGATGGCGGCGATCATGGCGGCCGGTATGGTGCCTCCGCTGGCGATGGGTGTCGCGACGCTGGTTGCCCGCAATAAGTTCGACAAAGGGCAGCGGGAAGGGGGCAAAGCCGCGCTGGTTCTCGGCCTGTGCTTTATCTCTGAAGGGGCGATTCCTTTTGCCGCACGTGACCCGATGCGCGTGCTGCCTTGCTGTATCGTCGGCGGAGCGGTAACCGGCGCTATCTCGATGGCAATTGGCGCAAAACTGATGGCGCCGCACGGCGGGCTGTTTGTTCTGCTGATCCCGGGGGCGATTACGCCAGTGCTGGGCTACCTGCTGGCGATTGTCGCCGGGACGCTGGTGGCGGGCCTCTCCTACGCGGTGCTGAAACGCCCGGAAGCGCAGGTAGCGGAAGTCGAAAAAGCGGCATAATCTCTCCGCAATAAAAAAGGGCCGACTGTTCGGCCCTTTTTTTATGTCTCTGTTTACGCCACTTCGGCGATCTGCTGCGCCCGCAGCCAGGCTATCTCTTCCGCCCAGATATCCGGGTTGATGGTTTCCAGAATCAGCGGAATGCCGTCGAAGCGGCTGTCCTGCATGATCCAGCTGAAGCAGTCGTGGCCGATGTTGCCTTCCCCCAGACTATGGTGACGGTCAACCCGGCTGCCAAAGGCGCTCTTGGCATCGTTGAGGTGCATGCCGCGCAGATACTGAAAGCCGACGATACGCTCGAAGTCGGCAAAGGTCTTCTCGCAGGCTTCGGCGCTGCGCAGGTCGTAGCCGGCGGCGAAGGCGTGGCAGGTATCGATGCAGACGCCGACGCGGGTTTTATCTTCCACGCCATCGATGATGGCCGCGAGATGCTCGAACTTAAAGCCGAGGTTGCTGCCCTGGCCGGCGGTGTTTTCGATCACGGCGGTGACGCCTTCGGTCTTGGCCAGCGCGATATTGATCGATTCGGCGATGCGCGCCAGGCACTCCTCCTCCGGGATCTGCTGCAGATGGCTGCCGGGGTGGAAGTTGAGCAGCGTCAGCCCCAGCTGCTGGCAGCGGGTCATCTCATCGATGAAGGCATCACGGGATTTTTCCAGCGCTTCTTCCACCGGATGGCCGAGGTTAATCAGGTAGCTGTCGTGCGGCAGGATCTGCCCGGGCCCAAAGTGATACTTTTCACAGGCGGCTTTGAATTCGGCGATGGTCTCGTCGCTGAGCGGCGCGGCGCGCCACTGGCGCTGGTTTTTGGTGAAGAGGGCGAAGGCGGTTGCTTCGATTTCGGCGGCGCGAATGGCGGCATTGGCCAGTCCACCTGAGGCGCTCACGTGCGCTCCTACGTATTTCATAAAAAAACTCCAGTTAAAGCCGCTGGGGGGTGGGTAATGATAGCGGCTTAACTGGAGAAAGATGTAGTGCTTTATGCCATCAGGCTGTGAATCGCGACGTTAATGGCCCCGCCGCCGACAATCAACCAGACGAACAGCATCAGCGCCATCAGCAGCGGTTTCGCCCCGGCTTTTTTCAGCGCGCTGACGTGAGTGGTCACCCCAAGAGCGGCCATGGCCATCGCCAGCAGGACGGTATCCAGCGTCACCAGCATATCCACGACCGCTTTCGGCAGCAGATGGAAGGAGTTAAACACTGCCACCAGGATGAACATAATGGCAAACCACGGAATGGTGATTTTGCTTTTCTCGCCGTTACCCGCCGGGGTCAGCTGTTTAACACGCGCCGCCAGGAACAGCAGGAACGGGGCCAGCATCATTACGCGCAGCATTTTAGCGATAACCGCGGCGTTCTCCGCATCCGGGCTGACCGCATGGCCGGCGGCGACGACCTGCGCCACTTCATGCATGGTGGAACCCATATAGATCCCGTAGGTCTCCGGGGTAAACCAGTGCGCCAGCAGCGGGTACATCGCCGGGTAGAGGAAGATGGCGATGGTACCGAAGATCACCACCGTGGCGACGGCGACGGTCACTTTACTGGCTTCGGCTTTGACCACCGGCTCGCTGGCGAGCACAGCTGCAGCGCCGCAGATGCTGCTGCCGGCGCCGATCAGCCAGCTGGTGTGCTTATCGAGTCCAAACACTTTCTGGCCCAGGAAGCAGGCGATGAAAAAGGTGCTGGAGAGCGTCAGAACGTCAATCAAAATACCGCTCACGCCGACGTCGGCAATCTGGGCGAACGTCAGGCGGAAGCCGTAGAGGATGATCCCCAGGCGCAGCAGATGCTGTTTGGCGAAGATCACCCCGCCGTCGCAGGGTTGCCAGATTTTCGGATAGACCGTGTTACCGACGACCATCCCGAACAGGATAGCGAGGGTCAGGGCGCTGAAGCCCGCCCCGGCAATGGCCGGAAAGCTACCGGCCCACAGGGCGGCGCCGGTCAGGGCGGCGGTCAGCGCCAGGCCTGGGACAAAATGCCACAGGGAACGATGTTTGGTGGGTAAAGTGAGTGCTGTCATAACCTTCTCCTTTGTCTGCCTAAAGGTTACGCCGCGCGGGATTAAATATAAAATTGATTATATGTTTATAATCAATCGTAATAAGTGGTTAATGACCGCTTCGCCGGTGACAATGGGGCAGGGGAGTGAGGCGCGGAGGCGAGCTGTTCTTGTCAGCAAGACGATGATTTTGTGAAGTAAGGGGATTTTCCTTCCATCAGCCGCCTCGATTTGTGTCACCATAGTAAGAAAGGTTATTCAGACTGGATTACTCAACGGGTGGGTTATGCATATTACGCTGCGGCAGCTGGAAGTGTTCGCCGAAGTCCACAAGAGTGGGTCGACCACTCAGGCGTCACAGATGCTGGCGCTTTCGCAATCTGCGGTCAGCGCCGCGCTGACCGATCTGGAAGGGCAGCTCGGCGTACAGCTGTTCGACCGCGTCGGCAAGCGGCTGGTGGTCAATGAGCATGGACGGTTGCTCTATCCGCGCGCCCTGGCGCTGCTGGAGCGGGCCCTGGAGATCGAGCAGCTGTTTCGCGGCGACAACGGGGCGATTCGGGTCTACGCCAGCAGCACCATCGGCAACTATATTATGCCGGAGATCATCGCCCGCTATCGCCATGACTTCCCGGATCTGCCGGTTGAGCTGAGCGTGGGCAACAGCCTGGACGTGATCAATGCCGTTGCCGACCTGCGGGTGGATTTCGGTCTGATCGAGGGGCCGTGTCATGCCGCCGATATTATTGCCGAGCCGTGGCTGGAAGATGAGCTGGTGGTGTTTGCCGCGCCTGACTCGCCGCTGCTGGCGGGGGAGGTGACCCTGCAGCAACTGGCCGAGGCGCCGTGGATCCTGCGCGAGCATGGATCCGGCACCCGGGAGATTGTCGATTACGTTCTGCTGTCGCATCTGCCGGCGTTTCATCTGGGGATGGAGCTCGGCAACTCGGAGGCGATCAAACACGCGGTACGCCATGGGCTGGGGATCAGCTGCTTATCGCGGCGGGTGATTGCCGAACAGCTGGCCTCCGGCACGCTGGCGGAGCTGAAAGTGCCGCTGCCCCGGCTGACGCGCACGCTATGGCGGATCCACCACCGGCAGAAGCATATTTCTAAAGCATTACAACGTTTTCTGCAGTATTGCCAGGTGTAGCGATCCGGCTTTATCGCCTGATAATGGTGGGGGGAATTTGCTGGCAATTCCGCAGGTTAGTGCTTTACTAATAATTTGCGGTCGATCATGAAGCTCTCTTATAACTTTGCATTTGTACCGGATGGAACCCCGATCGTCTGCTACAATCGCGCCTCATTTTTTGGATGGATAGCATTATCACATGGTTTCGGAAACTAAAACCACAGAAGCGCCCACGCTACGTCGTGAACTGAAGGCGCGCCACTTGACCATGATCGCCATCGGCGGTTCCATCGGTACGGGTCTTTTTGTTGCCTCTGGCGCAACGATTTCGCAAGCAGGTCCCGGCGGGGCGCTGCTGTCTTATATTCTGATCGGTCTGATGGTCTATTTCCTGATGACCAGCCTGGGCGAACTGGCGGCGTTTATGCCGGTGTCCGGTTCCTTCGCCACCTACGGGCAGAATTATGTTGAAGAGGGCTTTGGCTTCGCGCTGGGCTGGAACTACTGGTACAACTGGGCGGTAACGATCGCCGTTGATCTGGTGGCCTCGCAGCTGGTGATGAGCTACTGGTTCCCTGACACCCCGGGCTGGATTTGGAGCGCCTTGTTCCTCGGCATTATGTTCCTGCTGAACTGGATCTCGGTGCGCGGCTTTGGCGAGGCGGAATACTGGTTCTCGCTGATCAAAGTGGCCACCGTCATTATCTTTATCATCGTCGGCGTGATGATGATTGTCGGCATCTTCAAAGGGGCGCAGCCTGCCGGCTGGAGCAACTGGGGGATCGCGGATGCGCCATTTGCCGGCGGCTTCTCGGCGATGATCGGCGTGGCGATGATTGTCGGCTTCTCCTTCCAGGGCACCGAGCTTATCGGTATTGCCGCCGGTGAGTCTGAGAACCCGGAGAAGAACATTCCGCGCGCGGTGCGCCAGGTCTTCTGGCGTATCCTGCTGTTTTACGTCTTCGCGATCCTGATTATCAGCCTGATCATTCCATATACCGATCCGAGCCTGCTGCGCAACGACGTTAAAGATATCTCCGTCAGCCCGTTCACGCTGGTCTTCCAGCACGCCGGTCTGCTGTCGGCGGCGGCGATCATGAACGCCGTTATCCTGACGGCCGTTCTGTCGGCGGGTAACTCGGGGATGTACGCCTCTACGCGTATGCTGTATACCCTGGCCTGCGACGGCAAAGCGCCGCGCATTTTCTCGAAGCTGTCGCGTGGCGGCGTGCCGCGCAACGCCCTGTACGCGACCACCGTTATCGCGGCGCTGTGCTTTCTGACTTCGATGTTCGGTAACCAGACGGTGTACCTGTGGCTGCTGAACACCTCCGGGATGACGGGCTTTATCGCCTGGCTGGGGATTGCCATCAGCCACTACCGTTTCCGTCGCGGCTACGTCCTGCAGGGTAACGATCTCAATAACCTGCCGTATCGTTCCGGGTTCTTCCCGCTGGGGCCGATCTTCGCCTTCGTGCTGTGCCTCATCATCACCCTGGGACAGAACTATGAAGCGTTCCTCAAGGACACCATTGACTGGGGCGGCGTGGCGGCGACCTACATCGGTATTCCGCTGTTCCTCGTCATCTGGTTTGGCTACAAACTGGCGAAAGGCACCCGCTTCGTTCGTTACAGCGATATGACCTTCCCGGACCGCTTTAAGCGTTAATCCCGGCGGTGATACAGCATAAGCCCTCTGATACAGAGGGCTTTTTTTATGTCCGCGCAGTTACAGCCTGACACAATTCTTCATAATTATATTGATAATAGAAATCATTATCTTTATCATTTCCGACCATTACGGATGAAGCCACTCCCCCGTCTCTGCCATGTGTACAGACTGACATCGGGCGACCAGCCACATCGACAAGAAAACAGCGAGTCTACCGCCGACAGAGCGGCAGGCCGCCAGCGCGTGTGAGCAGCACCTTTTTTGTTTGTTTGGTTGTACACCTCATGGAGATTTGGAATGTTCAGGTTAAACCCTTTTATCCGGGCGGGATTGTCTGCGTCCGTCGTATCGTTGGCGTTTCCGGCCCTGGCCGACGTGAATGAAGAAACGCTGGTGGTGACCGCCTCGGCGACTGAACAGAGCGTCAAAGACGCGCCGGCGAGCATCAGCGTCATCACTCAGCAGGATTTGCAGCGCAAGCCGGTCCAGAACCTGAAAGACGTACTGCGCGATGTGCCCGGGGTCCAGCTCACCAACGAAGGGGATAACCGCAAAGGCGTCAGCATCCGCGGTCTGAGCAGCAGCTATACCCTGATCCTGGTTGACGGCAAGCGCGTCAACTCGCGGAACGCCGTCTTCCGCCACAACGACTTCGACCTTAACTGGATCCCGGTGGATGCCATCGAACGTATCGAAGTGGTGCGCGGCCCGATGTCTTCCCTGTACGGCTCCGATGCGCTCGGCGGCGTGGTCAACATTATTACCAAAAAAATCGGCCAGAAATGGACCGGGACGCTGAGCGCTGATACCACCATCCAGGAGCACCGCGACCGCGGGGATACCTGGAACGGCCAGTTCTTCACCAGCGGCCCGCTGATCGACGGCGTGCTCGGGATGAAGGCCTACGGCAGCCTGGCGAAACGCGCCAAGGACGATCCGCAGTCCTCCAGCAATGCCACCGGCGAAACGCCGCGCATCGAGGGCTTCACCAGCCGCGATGGCAATGTTGAATTCGCCTGGACGCCGAACGACAGCCACGATTTCACCGCGGGCTATGGCTTTGACCGCCAGGATCGCGACTCCGATTCCCTTGACCGCAACCGCCTTGAGCGTGAGAACTACTCCCTGAGCCATAACGGCCGCTGGGATATGGGCAACAGCGAGCTCAAGTTCTACGGCGAAAAGGTGGATAATAAAAATCCGGGGCAGAACGGGACCATCACTTCGGAAAGCAATGCCATCGACGGCAAGTACGTTCTGCCGCTGGACATGATTAACCAGCTGGTGACCTTCGGCGGCGAATGGCGCCACGACAAGCTGAAAGATCCGGTCAACCTGAGCAGCGGCGGTCAGTCAACGTCGGCCAGCCAGTACGCCCTGTTTATTGAAGACGAATGGCGCATCATCGAGCCGCTGGCGCTGACCACCGGCATTCGTATGGACGACCATCAGACCTATGGCGATCACTGGAGCCCGCGCGCCTATCTGGTGTATAACGCCACCGATACCGTCACCGTCAAAGGCGGCTGGGCGACGGCGTTTAAAGCCCCGTCCCTGCTGCAGCTTAATCCCGACTGGACCACCAACTCCTGCCGCGGCTCGTGCAGCATCGTTGGTAACCCGGATCTAAAACCGGAAACCAGCGAAAGCTTCGAGCTCGGTCTCTACTACCGCGGGGAAGAGGGCTGGCTTGAAAATGTCGAAGGCAGCATCACCACCTTCCAGAATAATGTCGACGACATGATCGATGTTCTGCGCACCTCCAGCGCCAGCGAAGCGCCGGGCTACCCGAACTTTGTCGGCTGGAAAACCGTCAACGGCAAGCGCGTGCCGATCTTCCGCTATTTCAACGTCAACAAAGCGCGCATCAAAGGGGTGGAGACCGAGGTGAAGATCCCGTTTGGCGATGAGTGGAAGCTGACGGTGAACTACACCTACAACGATGGTCGCGATCTGAGCAACGGCGGCGACAAACCGCTGCAGACGCTGCCGTTCCATACCGCCAACGGCACGCTCGACTGGAAACCGCTGGATGACTGGTCCTTCTACGTGACAGCCAACTATACTGGCCAGCAGCGCGCGGTGAGCGCCACCGGCAAAACGCCGGGCGGCTATACCCTGTTTGACGTCGGCGCGGCGTGGCAGGTCACCAAGAATGTGAAACTGCGCTCCGGGGTGCAGAACGTGGGCGATAAAGATCTCAGCCGGGACGACTACAGCTATACCGAAGAGGGCCGTCGCTACTTTATGGCGGTGGATTATCGCTTCTGATTGCCGGCGCTAAAACGCGTCCTGTAGGCCTGAACATGCGCCGCGAAGCAGCTTCGCGGCGCATATGCGTTTAGCCAAAGAGATGCTGCGCATGGAAGCGCAGATGGTCTTCAATAAACGAGGCAATGAAGTAGTAGCTGTGGTCGTAACCGGGCTGGATGCGCAGCGTTAACGGCCAGGCCTTCTGCCGCGCGACCTCCGCCAGTACCGCCGGCTGCAACTGTCCGGCAAGAAATGGATCGCTGTCGCCCTGATCGATAAGCGTCGGCACAGCGTCCGCCGGCTGGCTGGCCTGCATCAGGGCGCAGCTGTCCCAGGCGTGCCATGTCGATTCATCGGCGCCGAGATAGGCGGTAAACGCTTTCTTACCCCACGGCACCTGGGAGGGATTGACGATCGGCGCGAAGGCGGAGACGCTGACGTAGCGGCCGGGATTGTTGAGCGCCATGATAAGCGCGCCGTGACCGCCCATCGAGTGGCCGCTGATGGCGCAGCGGTCGCTGATGCTAAACTCGCTGCGGATAATCGCGGGCAGTTCGTCGCGCAGGTAATCGTACATTCGGTAGTGCGCCGCCCAGGGCGCCTGGGTGGCGTTCAGGTAGAAGCCGGCGCCTTGCCCCAGATCGTAACTGTCGTCGTTGGCCACCTCGTCACCGCGCGGGCTGGTATCCGGCATCACCAGCGCGATGCCCAGCTCGGCGGCAATGCGCTGCGCGCCCGCCTTGGTGGTAAAGTTTTCATCGTTACAGGTCAGCCCGGACAGCCAGTACAGCACCGGCGGCGGCGTTTCGCGCTCAGGCGGTAAAAAAATGCTGAACGTCATGGCGCAGTTCAGGACAGGGGAGTGATGACGCCAGCGTTGTTGCCGGCCGTCAAAACAGCGATGCTCTTCAAGCAGTTCCATGCAAGGCTCCTCGGAAGGGGTGTGCGCGTAAACGTTCATAATACAGATATTTCATTAGCCGGTGAGCAACTTTCACTTTCTCCTTTTGAGAACTTACTGCATCATTAATGCAACTTATAGCCAACATGCCGGTGTAGCGATGGCGCTTATGGATGCGTACAGCGGTTGGATCATTCCGGATTCGGCGGTAGGGATTTGGCGCCGCGCTTGAGGCGAGACTTCGCGCCTTAATAAAAGGCAGCGCCAATTTCAATAATTATCGTTACGGCTACTGGATTCTGTGCGCCGCCTCACGCACAATGAATACAAACTTTGCCCCCAGAAAAAGCAAAGAGCGCCACACCTGCAGGAGAAACCCAAATGTCATCACTGAGTAAAGAAGCCGTCCTCGTTCATGAAGCGCTGGTCGCTCGTGGGCTGGAGACGCCGATGCGTGCGCCAGTACAAGAAATTGATAACGAAACACGCAAGCGTTTGATTACCGGTCATATGACCGAGATTATGCAACTGCTGAATCTGGATCTGAGTGATGACAGTCTGATGGAGACCCCGCATCGCATCGCCAAAATGTATGTCGATGAGATCTTCTCCGGACTGGATTATTCTCGCTTCCCGAAAATCACCGTCATTGAAAACAAAATGAAGGTCGATGAAATGGTCACCGTGCGCGATATCACCCTGACCAGCACCTGTGAACACCATTTCGTCACCATCGATGGTAAAGCGACGGTAGCCTATATCCCGAAAGATTCGGTGATCGGCCTGTCGAAAATCAACCGTATCGTGCAGTTTTTCGCCCAGCGTCCGCAGGTCCAGGAGCGTCTGACGCAGCAGATCCTGATTGCGCTGCAGACGCTGCTCGGCACCAGCAACGTGGCGGTATCCATTGACGCGGTGCATTACTGCGTGAAAGCGCGCGGCATCCGCGACGCGACCAGCGCCACTACCACCACCTCCCTCGGTGGCCTGTTCAAATCCAGCCAGAATACCCGCCAGGAATTCCTGCGCGCAGTACGTCACCACAGCTAAAACGGAGCAGGGTACATGGAGAGAAATGTCACGCTGGACTTTGTCCGCGGCGTCGCCATCCTCGGTATCCTGCTTCTCAATATCAGCGCCTTCGGCTTGCCGAAGGCCGCTTACCTCAATCCGGCCTGGTCAGGAAGCGCGACCCTCAGCGATACCTGGACCTGGGCGCTTCTCGACCTGCTGGCGCAGGTGAAATTTCTCACCCTGTTCGCGCTGCTGTTTGGCGCCGGTCTGCAGCTTCTGCTCCCCCGCGGAAAACGCTGGATCCAGTCGCGCCTGACCCTGCTGGCACTGCTTGGTTTCATTCACGGTCTTTTCTTCTGGGATGGCGATATTCTGCTGGCCTACGCCCTGGTGGGGCTGGTGAGCTGGCGCATGGTGCGCGAGGCGCAGCATGTCAAATCGCTGTTCAACACTGGGGTGGTGCTCTACCTCACCGGCATTGCGGTGCTGGTCCTGCTGGGGATGATCTCCGGACCCGCAGCCAATCGCTCCTGGGTCCCGGACGCGGCCAATCTGCAGTATGAGCAGTACTGGAAGCTGCACGGCGGCATGGAGGCGGTCAGCAACCGGGCGGATATGCTGTCGGACAATCTGCTGGCGCTCGGCGCGCAGTATGGCTGGCAGCTGGCGGGGATGATGCTGATAGGCGCGGCGCTGATGCGCAGCGGCTGGCTGAAAGGGCAGTTCAGCCAGCGTCACTATCGGCGCACCGGCGTGCTGCTGGTGGCGGCCGGGATGGCGGTGAATGTGCCGGCCATCGTCGCCCAGTGGTATCTGGCCTGGGACTATCGCTGGTGCGCGTTTTTACTGCAGGCGCCGCGTGAACTTAGCGCCCCGCTGCAGGCTATCGGCTACGCCTCGCTGGCCTGGGGCTACTGGCCGCAGCTCTGCCGTTTCCGCCTGGTGGGGGCTATCGCCTGCGTTGGACGCATGGCGCTGACCAACTATTTGCTGCAGACCCTGATCTGCACCACCCTGTTTTATCATCTCGGGCTGTTTATGCGCTTCGATCGTCTGCAGCTGCTGGCCTTTGTTCCCCCCATCTGGGCCGTAAACCTCCTTCTGTCATCACTCTGGCTGCGCCGCTTCCGCCAGGGGCCGGTGGAATGGCTGTGGCGTCAGTTAACCCTGCGTGCGTCAGGGACATCATTGAAAGATACATCGAGATAACGATCTCGATCACAATCATTAACAAAACGGATGTAAACGTTTCCAGCCGTGTGACCTCACTCACGTAGCGGACCGCGGGTCGCTGCCAGAATAGCCTCCTTGCTGAGCACAGGAGGTGAATGTGACGTGCTGTAATTCTCTTAAGGTCGCTGAGTATGATCACCATTCGTGATGTCGCCCGCCAGGCGGGCGTATCCGTGGCCACCGTGTCGCGGGTGCTGAACAACAGCGCGCTGGTGAGTCCGGATACGCGCGACGTCGTGATGAAAGCGGTGACCCAGCTGGGCTACCGGCCAAACGCTAATGCCCAGGCGCTGGCCACCCAGGTCAGCGATACCATCGGCGTGGTGGTGATGGACGTCTCCGATGCCTTCTTCGGCGCGCTGGTGAAAGCGGTGGATACTGTCGCCCAGCAGCATCAGAAGTATGTGCTGATCGGCAACAGCTATCACGAGGCGGAAAAAGAGCGCCACGCCATCGAGGTGCTGATCCGCCAGCGCTGCTCGGCGCTGATCGTCCATTCGAAAGCGCTCAGCGATGCTGAACTGAGCGACTTTATGCAACATATCCCGGGGATGGTGCTGATCAACCGCATCGTGCCGGGCTTTGCCCATCGCTGCGTGGGTCTCGACAACGTCAGCGGCGCGCTGATGGCTACCCGCATGCTGCTCAATCACGGCCACCAGCGCATCGGCTATCTCTCCTCAAATCACGGCATTGAAGACGACGATATGCGCCGGGAAGGGTGGAGCAAAGCGCTGCAGGAGCAGGGCATCATCGCCCCGGACAGCTGGGTCGGGTCCGGCTCCCCGGACATGCAGGGCGGCGAAGCGGCGATGGTCGAACTGCTGGGGCGGAATCTCGGCCTCACCGCCGTGTTCGCCTATAACGACAGCATGGCGGCCGGCGCGCTGACAACGCTAAAGGATAACGGCATTGTCGTGCCGCAGCATCTATCGCTGATTGGCTTTGATGATATTCCTATTTCCCGTTACACCGATCCTCAACTGACCACAGTGCGCTATCCGGTGATGTCGATGGCGAAGCTGGCCACCGAGCTGGCGCTGCTGGGGGCGGCCGGCAAGCTGGATCGCGAGGCGACGCACTGCTTTATGCCGACCCTGGTGCGCCGTCACTCCGTTGCCCAGCGGCAAACTGTGGGGCCGATCACTAACTGAAGCGGCAGCGGGATGTAACCGCTTTCAATTTGTGAGTAAATTCACAGTATATTAACATTCGCCTGATTATGATGGCAGCGTTTACCAGTCTGAACCACAAGGTGAGGGGAAATCCTCACTTTTACTATTAGGAACAAGGCGTTAAACGAGTATTAGAGTCGTATTTTCCTGGAGCGTTACCCGACACGGAAGACCGAATTTTCGTCGTGAAATGCGTTGTGCGGTAACACTAATGCAACAAGTCCCGCCCGCACTTTTCACAAAAATGACCCTGCATAATAAAACCGGAGATTCCATGAATAAGAAGGTGTTTACCCTCTCTGCTGTAATGGCTGGTCTGTTATTTGGCGCCGCAGCACACGCAGCAGATACCCGTATCGGCGTGACGATTTATAAATATGACGACAACTTTATGTCGGTGGTGCGTAAGGCGATTGAAAAAGATGGCAAATCCGCGCCTGACGTCCAGCTGCTGATGAATGACTCGCAGAACGACCAGTCGAAACAAAACGATCAGATTGACGTGCTGCTGGCGAAAGGCGTGAAAGCCCTGGCGATCAACCTGGTTGACCCGGCTGCGGCGGGAACGGTCATCGAAAAAGCGCGCGGGCAGAATATTCCGGTGGTGTTCTTCAACAAAGAGCCTTCCCGTAAAGCGCTGGATAGTTATGACAAGGCTTACTACGTCGGTACCGACTCGAAAGAGTCCGGGATTATTCAGGGCGATCTGATCGCCAAGCACTGGAAAGCCAACCCGAACTGGGATCTGAATAAAGACGGCCAGATCCAGTACGTCCTGCTGAAAGGCGAGCCGGGCCATCCGGATGCGGAAGCGCGTACCACCTACGTTATCAAAGAGCTGAACGATAAAGGTCTGAAGACCCAGCAGCTGCAGATGGACACCGCTATGTGGGATACCGCCCAGGCGAAAGACAAAATGGACGCCTGGCTCTCCGGCCCGAATGCGAACAAGATTGAAGTGGTGATCGCCAACAATGACGCCATGGCGATGGGTGCGGTTGAAGCGCTGAAAGCGCACAACAAGAGCAGCATTCCGGTGTTCGGCGTTGACGCCCTGCCGGAAGCCCTGGCGCTGGTGAAATCCGGCGCGATGGCCGGTACCGTGCTGAACGATGCTAACAACCAGGCGAAAGCGACCTTCGAGCTGGCGAAAAACCTTGCCGACGGAAAAGAGGCGGCGGCAGGCACCAACTGGAAAATTGACAACAAGATTGTTCGCGTCCCCTACGTGGGAGTCGATAAAGACAACCTGAGCCAGTTTACCGGCAAATAATCGTGATGTGAGTTGCGGGCGTGGGTTATCCACGCCCGATTATTCCTGATACAGAACCAGACTCCTGCTGGCGTTATTGCGCCGGACGGGGCGTGCATGAACGCAGCCAGGTATAACTATGGTCAGCAATAATAGCGAACGGTCAGGCGAATATTTGTTGGAGATGACCAACATCAACAAATCGTTTCCTGGCGTCAAGGCTCTTGATAATGTCAACCTGAAGGTTCGTCCGCACTCCATTCATGCGTTAATGGGTGAGAACGGCGCCGGTAAATCGACATTATTAAAATGCCTTTTTGGGATCTATCAAAAAGATTCCGGCAGCATTCTTTTTCAGGGAAAAGAGATCGATTTCCATTCGGCGAAAGAAGCCCTGGAAAACGGTATTTCGATGGTGCATCAGGAATTAAACCTGGTCTTACAGCGTTCGGTCATGGACAACATGTGGCTCGGCCGCTATCCCACCAAAGGCATGTTTGTCGATCAGGACAAAATGTACCGGGATACCAAGGCTATTTTTGATGAGCTGGATATTGATATCGATCCGCGCGCCCGCGTCGGGACTTTATCGGTATCTCAGATGCAGATGATTGAGATAGCGAAGGCGTTTTCCTATGACGCCAAAATCGTCATCATGGACGAGCCGACGTCATCGCTGACGGAGAAAGAGGTCAACCATCTGTTCAAGATCATCCGCAAGCTGAAAGATCGCGGCTGCGGTATCGTCTATATCTCCCACAAAATGGAAGAGATTTTCCAGCTGTGCGATGAAATTACCATCCTGCGCGACGGCCAGTGGATCGCTACCCAGCCGCTGGAAGGGCTGGATATGGACAAGATCATCGCCATGATGGTCGGGCGTTCGCTCAATCAGCGCTTCCCGGATCGTGAAAACACCCCGGGGGAAGTCATCCTCCAGGTGCGCAATCTCACCTCCCTGCGCCAGCCCTCCATTCGCGATGTCTCCTTCGACCTGCATAAGGGCGAAATTCTCGGTATCGCCGGTCTGGTGGGCGCGAAGCGTACCGACATCGTGGAGACCCTGTTCGGGATCCGTGAGAAGGCCAGCGGCACCATCACCCTGCACGGGAAGAAGATCAACAACCACAGCGCCAATGAGGCGATTAACCACGGTTTTGCGCTGGTAACCGAGGAGCGGCGCTCCACCGGAATTTACGCCTATCTGGACATCGGTTTTAACTCGCTGATCTCCAATATTAAGAAATATAAAAACAGCGTCGGCTTGCTGGATAACTCGCGGATGAAGAGCGATACCCAATGGGTGATTGACTCCATGCGCGTTAAAACCCCCGGCCAGCATACGCAGATTGGTTCGCTTTCCGGTGGTAACCAGCAAAAGGTCATTATTGGCCGCTGGCTGCTGACCCAGCCGGAGATCCTGATGCTGGACGAGCCGACGCGCGGTATCGACGTCGGCGCCAAATTCGAGATCTATCAGCTGATTGCCGAGCTGGCTAAAAAAGATAAAGGGATCATTATTATTTCTTCCGAAATGCCGGAACTGCTGGGGATTACCGACCGCATTCTGGTAATGAGCAACGGCCTGGTCGCGGGCATTGTTGAGACTAAAACCACCACGCAAAACGAAATACTGCGTCTTGCGTCATTGCACCTTTAAGATCAGGGGCTTCACATGAGTGCGTTAAATAAAAAGAGTTTTCTCACTTACCTGAAAGAGGGTGGGATATATGTCGTCCTTCTGGTCCTGTTGGCCATTATTATTTTCCAGGATCCGACATTTTTAAGTCTGCTCAACCTGAGTAATATTCTGACCCAGTCCTCGGTGCGTATTATTATTGCCCTCGGCGTGGCCGGACTGATCGTCACGCAGGGCACGGACCTCTCCGCCGGCCGTCAGGTGGGACTGGCGGCGGTGATTGCCGCGACCATGCTGCAGGCGGTGGATAATGCCAACAAGGTGTTCCCGGATATGGCGACCATGCCGATCCCACTGGTCATCCTGCTGGTATGCGCCATCGGGGCGGTCATCGGGCTGATTAACGGGATCGTCATTGCCTATCTGAACGTAACGCCGTTTATTACCACCCTCGGGACCATGATCATCGTCTACGGCATTAACTCGCTGTACTACGATTTCGTGGGCGCGTCGCCGATCTCCGGCTTCGACAGTCACTTCTCCCATTTCGCGCAGGGGTTTGTGGCGCTGGGCTCGTTCCGCCTGTCCTACATTACCTTCTACGCGCTGATTGCCGTCTTCTTTGTCTGGATCCTGTGGAACAAAACGCGCTTTGGCAAAAACATTTTCGCTATCGGCGGTAACCCGGAAGCGGCGAAAGTCTCCGGGGTTAACGTGGCGTTGAACCTGCTGATGATCTATGCCCTCTCCGGGGTGTTCTACGCCTTCGGCGGCCTGCTGGAAGCCGGTCGTATCGGCTCGGCGACCAATAACCTCGGCTTTATGTACGAACTGGACGCCATCGCCGCCTGCGTGGTGGGCGGTGTATCGTTCAGCGGCGGGGTAGGGACCGTATTCGGCGTGGTGACAGGGGTAATTATCTTCACCGTGATCAACTATGGCCTGACCTACATTGGCGTCAACCCTTACTGGCAGTACATCATCAAGGGGGCGATCATTATCTTCGCCGTGGCGCTGGATTCCCTGAAATACGCCCGTAAGAAGTAATTTTTGCCTGAGTAAAAACCCGCGCCTGGCGCGGGTTTTTTTATACCTGAAACGGATGCGATGATGGGGCTACTTTTCTTTCTGCAGCTCCAGCAGCTGCTCCGGCGTGACCGCCGGGTAGGACTGGGCGTCATCCGGCACGTCGTGCTGCTGCGCCGGAATCGGGATTAAAGGGCCAAGGAAGCGCGGTTCCCGTTTGAAGATGTAGAGGTCCGCCAGCGCGCCGAAGCGGGCGCCGAATTCGCGCAGCCGCACGCTCCACATATCCTTCGGCGACGGCACCGCGTAGCACTGGGCCTGGATCCCCATATGCAGGGCGATAAACAACGCCCGTTCGCAGTGGAAGCGCTGGGTGATGATAATGAAGTCGTTGGTGTCGAACACTTTGCGGGTGCGGACGATCGAATCAAGCGTGCGGAAACCGGCATAGTCCAGCACGATATCCGCCGGATCGACGCCGCTTTTGATCAGGTCCCGGCGCATCGTCATCGGTTCATTGTAGCTTTGCAGGGCGTTATCCCCGCTCAGCAGCAGATAGTTGACCTTGCCGCTGTTGTAGGCGTTGAGCGCGCCCTGGATGCGGTAGCGGTAATACTGATTGATGACGCCGGTGCGGTAGTATTTAGCAGTGCCCAGCACCACGCCGACCTGGCGGTAGGGGAGATCCTGCAGCTCGTCATAGATATAGGGCGCGGTTTTCCAGCTCATCCAACGGTCAAGACCCAGCACGGTCAACAGCAGCAGGCCGAGCAGGACTAACAGGCTGTAGAACACACGCTTTAACATGAACTTGGCTCAATAATAGACAACGGAGTCTTCAGGCTACTTTACCCGCCGGGTAAGCGCAAGAAACCCGCGTTTGATTGCGGGGATTTTCAGCAATATAGACAGATCGCTGAACGCAGGCCGGGTAAGGCGTGAGCCGACACCCGGCATAGGGATCTTCAGCTCGCCATGGCGCGAACCGTAAGTCGGGTAAGCGTAGCGCCACCCGACACCTAAGGGTATAAAAGGTCGGCCGGATAAGCCGAAGACGCCATCCGGCCATCTGCGCAGGCGGATTAACCTAACAGCACGCGCTCGATATTGTGGCAGCCCAGCGCCTTCAGGGTGGCGACGGTGGCGTCCCACTGAATCAGCGCCGCATCGGCTTTCTCCGCCAGGATCGCCCGCTGGATGTCCGGATAATCATAGCCGTTGAGGCTGAGAAGATTTAGCGCCCCCTGCAGCGGCGGCAGCGTCGGGTTGAACGCCGCGTTTTCCGCATAGCTGCCGCTGAAAAGGGTGCCATCTTTCAGCTCCAGCGCCACGCCGGAAGGCGAATGGCTGTACGGCGCGTGGCAGCGGTTAGCGGCCTCAATCGCCACCTGCGTCAGGGCATCGCCGCTGACCGGGAAGCCGTGGTCCTGGTGGTCCATCAGCAGGGTTTTGATCTCCAGATCTTTCGGGCCGAAGGCATCCGGCAGATAGTGCTGCAGAGCATGGGCTTCGCGACCGGGCAGATGAATGCGCAGCGCCAGTCCGCTGTTCAGTTCGTTCATAAACTGACGGCAATGGCCGCACGGCGTGTAGTTCACCGTGATAGCGCGCAGGGAGGTTTCACCGCGCAGCCAGGCGTGGCTGATGGCGCTCTGCTCCGCATGGACGGTCTGCTGCATGGTGGCGCCGAGAAACTCCATGTTGCCGCCAAAGTACCAGCGGCCGCTGACGCCGCGGGCGATAGCCCCGACGTTAAAGTGAGAAAGGTCGGCGCGCGCGCAGGCGGCGGCCAGCGGCAGTAGCGCAAAGGCCAGCGCGTCTTCGTCCAGACCTGTCGCCTGTTGCAGCGTCGCCACCTGATCGGCTTCGAGCAGCGCCGGGAAGTGCGGGTCGGCGAGCATCGGGGAGATGGCCGCCTGCAGGTCTGCTGCCAGGGTAGTCAAAGCAGCTTGAAAACGTGAGTGCATAGCGTTGCCTCATAACAGTGTAATGGGGAACCAGTGTACGGGCGTCAAGGGGTTTCAAATGTGATTTACATCCCATTGCTAATGCAACTTTTCATTGTTGCATTAATAAATGTGACTTGAATCACAATTTATCCCACCACCGCGAGGATCAGCGGGAATAAAAATGGCGCCATCAACGAGGTGATGATCCCGCACAGCACCAGCGCCAGCGAGCTGAACGCTCCTTCCTGATAGTCCAGTTCCGCACAGCGGGCGGTACCGAGGGCGTGCGAGGCGGTGCCCATCGACAGGCCACGCGATGCTTTGGTGCGAATACGCATCAGGTTGAGCAGCGTATGGCCGAATACCGCGCCAAGGATACCGACAAAAATCACGCACACGGCGCTGATGGCCGGGATGCCGCCGATACTGCCGCTCACCGCCATCGCAATCGGCGTGGTCACCGATTTGGGCAGAACAGAGGCGGCGATTTGCGGCGTGGCGCCCATCAGCAGGGCCACGGTGGTGCCGGTGATCATCGCCACACAGCTGCCGATAAAGCAGATGGTGATGATCGATTTCCAGCGCGCGCGGATCTGGTGCAGCTGTTCATATAGCGGGAAGGCCAGCGCGACCACCGCCGGCTGCAGCAGATCGTTCAGGATCTTGCTGCCGGCAAAATAACGTTCATAGGAGATCCCGGTCAGCAGCAGAAAGGGAATGATCACCACCATCGCCACCAGCAGCGGGTTGAGCAGCGGGAATTTGAAGCGGGCCGCCAGTTTGCGGGCGAGGAAAAAGACGATCAGGGTAAGCGGTAGCGACCACCAGATTTCATGCATCATTTTTCTTTTCCTTTTGCCCAATCACTTTACGTTCGCCATGCACCAGATGGGAACTCCAGCTCACCACCACAAACACCACCAGCGTGCTGATGGCGCAGGAGATAACGACAGGCCCAAGCTGGGCGCGTAGCAGATCCCAGTACTGCATCACGCCGACGCCGATCGGCACGAACAGGAGCGCCATATAGCGGATCAGGATATTGCAGCCGGGGTTGACCCACTGCGGCGGCATTATTTGCAGCGCCAGCAGCACGAAGAGGATCAGCATGCCGATGATGCTGCCGGGGATGGTGATGGGCAGCAGCCCGGCGATAAATATTCCGGCGTACAAGCAGGCGTAAATCAGGACGAAAGCCCGCAGGTACTGCCAGATAATAGTCAGCGATTTACTCATGGTAATAACCCTTGATGAAGTGAATTCATCATACAATTAATCCCTAAAATGTGCTACCGATCACATCATGAATTCTATGCATAGCGCTTATAGCTTACGGGAACCATCGTCTCGCCCGTCAGAGTCCGAAGCCTTGCGGCTTAGACGGTCTCTCTCCCCACGCTACCTTGCTGGACGAGGCGCGGCAAATAAAGGTAAATGAGACGCCACAGACCCCTGTAAAGCATAGAGATTATCTCGCCGTTTTGCCGCCTCGGGCGTCCGGGGACCGGAGTGCGCTGGGTCGGACGCATTGAGCGCTTTCAACCAACGCCCGGAGGCGCTACCATAGCGCCTCTTTTTTTTCCGGGTAACGATATGCGTGTACTACTGGCGCCGATGGAAGGCGTGCTCGATTCGCTGGTGCGCGAGCTGCTGACCGAGGTTAACGATTACGATCTGTGCATCACCGAATTTCTGCGCGTGGTGGACCAACTGCTGCCGGTTAAATCGTTCTACAGGCTGTGCCCGGAACTGCATCATCAAAGCCGCACCCCGTCCGGTACCCGCGTGCGCGTCCAGCTGCTGGGACAATATCCCGAGTGGCTGGCGGAAAACGCCGCCCGCGCGGTGGCGCTGGGTTCGTGGGGCGTTGATTTAAACTGCGGCTGTCCGTCGAAGCTGGTGAACGGCAGCGGCGGTGGGGCGACGCTACTGAAAGATCCAGAGCTGATCTATCGCGGCGCCAAAGCCATGCGCGAAGCGGTCCCTGCGGATTTACCGGTTACCGTCAAGGTGCGTCTCGGCTGGGATAGCGGCGAAAGGCGCTTTGAAATCGCCGACGCGGTGCAGCAGGCAGGGGCCAGCGAGCTGGTGGTCCATGGCCGCACCAAAGAAGATGGCTACAAAGCAGAGCGCATCAACTGGCAGGCCATCGGCGAGATCCGCCAGCGTCTGACTATTCCGGTGGTCGCCAACGGCGAGATCTGGGACTGGCAAAGCGCGCAGGACTGTATGGCCGTCACCGGCTGCGATTCGGTGATGATTGGCCGCGGGGCGCTCAACGTGCCGAACCTCAGCCGGGTGATCAAATACAACGAACCGCGCATGCCGTGGCCGCAGGTGGTTCAGCTGTTGCAAAAATATACCCGTCTGGAAAAGCAGGGCGATACCGGCCTGTATCATGTAGCGAGAATTAAGCAGTGGCTGGGCTATTTACGCAAGGAATATACCGAGGCGCTGACGCTGTTTAATGAAATTCGCGCCCTGCAAACCTCTGCTGAAATAGCGGCGGCGATCGCCCGCTATTAAGCGCTATATTGTTATTCGCTTCACATATTATTACTTGCATGCCTATTGATGATAGGCATGGGTTGAATAAAGTGATAATGTGCCGTCAATCAATTCAGGATTGCTACTGAACACAGGCAAAACCTAAGCACTTCCGTCATGCGTGGCGGCAAGTGCTTAGGTTTTTTTTTGGCAAAAATTTAACGGTGGGTAAATGATGACGTAAAACAAGAGTTTGTAATTAATCTTTTCTCTGGCTCGGTCGCGGTTTTATTACCGAAGGACGCCCCTTGCCATTCATTTTTTAAAAAAGAAAACAGGTAAATAAATAGCCTGGGGATCCCCTTTGTTTTTATTCAGTCACGGTGGAGATCACAATGTATAACAAAAAAATAAATCAGCTTTTTATCGGCGCGGCGCTGGCGACTATGGCGCCCGCCGTGAACGCGGCGCAAACCCCGGCGTGGAACGGCAGCGTGCTGGGGTTTGAAGCCGGACAGCCAGGGCTGCTGGGCGATATGCTGGGCATTCGTCCCATCCTTGAAGAGAACGGCTTTCATTATAATCTTGGCTATCTTAACGAGATGGCCTACAACGCCGGCGGCGGCTATAACCATGATAAACATCTGGCCTATATTGACCAGGTGTCATTGACCTTTACCCAGGATCTGGAGCGCTGGACCGGCATACCGGACGCGCGGCTTGAGGGCAATATCGTCAACCGCAACCATGATGATAACCTCACCACGAAACGGCTGCAGGATCCGCGGGTCAGCTTCAACGATCTGTCACAGGAGAGCTGGGGCGGCGGGTCGATCACCCGTCTCGGCTGGCTGACCTTCGCCCGCAGCTTTGACGACCGTCGCCTGACCTGGCGTATCGGCATGATGAACAAGGTGCAAACCTTCGACCAGATCATTCCCTGCGATTTCCAGCTGCTGACCCAGTGCGGCGGCAAATCGGCCAACTCGCTGACGTGGAATAACTGGAACATCCACACCTGGGGCACCACCCTCGAGTACAAGCTGACGCCGACGGTCACCCTCAAAGGCGGGGTGATGGAGCAGAACCCGCAGGCCGCCTCGCGCAGCCACGCCTGGAGCTGGTCGACGAAGGGCAGCAAAGGCATTTTACTGCCAATGGAGATCGAAACCCGCCCGCTGATTAATGGCCTGCCGGGGGCCTATAACCTCGGCGTGGTCTGGACTAACGCGCCGCAAAGCGACCTCTATAGCGGCAAATCTGGCGGCGCCGGGGCGACGGACCCGCAAGGCTACGCCGAGCACGACAGCACCTGGTTTATGTACGCTGGCCTGAACCAGCAGATTACCCGCCATGCCGACGATCCGCTGCGGGGAATGAGCGTCTCGCTGAGCGGCAGCCTCAGCGACCAGCGCAGCAACTATATCCACTCCGCCGTCGCCGCCTCACTGCGCTACCGCGGGCTGTTTGACGCCCGTCCGGAGGACTGGATCGGCTTCGGCCTGACGTGGATCGACATGAGCAGCCACTACGCGCGCAATCAGCGCTATATGAACCAGCTCAGCGGCGCCACCGACTATAACGATCCGGCCTGGCAGCCGGTGGCCGGCCAGTCGCTGAATGGCGAACTCTATTATCGCTTCCGCCCGGTCTCCTGGCTGGAGCTGCAACCGGGCCTGCAGTATTGGCACCGTCCGGGCGGCGTTGCGCAGACCCAGGACGCGTGGGTGGTGGAGTGGAAAACCGTCGTGACCTTCTGATAGTCGCGATCTTTATCACGTTTTTTCACTTGTCAGGTTGAGCGCGCAGCAGAAGTTGTTACAGTGCTGGCGTTGGATTGCAACTGCTGCGGCAGGCAAAACCTGATTACCTGGCGTTTCGTCGGGGGTCAGGTTTTTTTGTTTCTGGGGTCAATATGCAAATCGCCAAAGTACTCAATAACAATGTGGTGGTGGTTCTTGACGAGCACCAGCGCGAACAGGTGGTGATGGGGCGAGGGCTGGCCTTTCAGAAACGCCCGGGCGACGCGCTGGACGACAGCAAAATTGAAAAAGTCTTCGCCTTACAAAGCGATGAACTGGTAGGCCGTCTGGGTGAGTTACTCAGTCAGATTCCGTTAGAAGTGATGACTACCTGCGATCGCATTATCGACCTGGCACGCGGGCGGTTGGGCAAGTTACAGGAAAGTTTGTACATCACGTTAACGGATCACTGCCACTTTGCTATCGAGCGGCAGAAAAAGGGCATCGCGCTGCGTAACGTGCTGCTGTGGGAGATTAAGCGGCTCTATCCGAAGGAGTTCGCGCTGGGCCAGGAGGCAAGGGCCATCATTGCCAAAAGGCTAGGCGTGGCGCTGGCGGAGGATGAAGCCGGATTTATCGCCCTGCATCTGGTGACGGCGCAGCTCAACAGCGAAATGCCGGAGGTCATGCACGTGACCCGGGTGATGCAGGAGATCCTGCAGCTGGTGAAGTATCAGCTGCAGCTGAACTACGACGAGGAGTCGCTGAGCTATCAGCGTTTCGTCACCCACCTGAAGTTTTTCGCTCAGCGGATGCTGACCCGCACGGTGGTGGAAGATGACGACGTCTCGCTGCACAGCGCGGTGAAAGACAACTACGCCAAAGCGTGGAAGTGTGCGGAAACGGTGGCGACGCATCTGCAAAAGCAGTATCAGCGGGCGCTGACCACCGAAGAAATTATGTTTCTTGCCATTCATATTGAACGGGTAAGAAAAGAGGGACGCTAAGTCTCCCGACAAACTGGATTGTTACTGCATGATGCAGGCAAAACCTGAGCGCGACGCCTACCGGCGTGGTTCTCGGGTTTTTTTTATTTTTACTACTCAGTCGCCGGTTGTCTGCGGGCAGCGGCAGTAAGGAAAAGAGCATGGAATATAAAGCACTCGCGCAGGATATTCTCAACCGCGTCGGCGGCAAAGAGAACATTGTGAGTCTGGTTCACTGTGCGACACGTCTGCGTTTTAAACTGAAAGATAACGGCAAAGCCGATGCCGAAGGGCTGAAGGCGAATCCGGGCGTCATTATGGTGGTGGAGAGCGGCGGCCAGTTTCAGGTGGTGATTGGCAACCACGTCCACGACGTCTGGCAGGCGGTGCGCCAGGAGGCTGGGCTGAGCGATGACAGCGAGCCGACGGCGGAAAGCGTTGAAAAAGGGTCGCTGCTGGGGCAGATCATCGATGTCGTGTCGGGGATATTCACGCCGTTTATCGGCGTGCTGGCAGCCTCTGGTATCCTCAAAGGAATGCTGGCGCTGGCGGTCGTCTGCGGTTGGCTGACCCCGCAACAGGGAACCTATAAAATCTGGTTTGCCGCCAGCGACGCGCTGTTCTTTTTCTTCCCGCTGTTTCTCGGTTACACCGCCGGTAAAAAATTTGGCGGTAACCCGTTTGTTTCAATGGTGATCGGTGGAGCGTTAACCCACCCACTGATGATTCAGGCCTTTGAGGCCAGCCAGGCGCCGGGCGCGGCGGTGGAGCACTTTCTCGGCATCCCGGTGACCTTTATCAATTACAGCTCATCGGTGATCCCGATTATTCTCGCTTCATGGGTCTGCTGCTGGCTGGAGCGCAAGAGCAACGCGCTGCTGCCGTCATCGATGAAAAACTTTTTTACCCCGGCGATTTGTCTCGCCGTTGTGGTTCCGCTGACGTTTCTGCTGATTGGTCCTCTGGCGACCTGGCTCAGTCATCTGTTGGCCCAGGGGTATCAGATTATCTACGCGGTGGCGCCGTGGCTGGCGGGAGCGGCGATGGGCGCGCTGTGGCAGGTTTGTGTGATCTTCGGCCTGCATTGGGGGCTGATTCCGCTGATGATTAACAATCTGACGGTGCTTGGCCATGATTCCATGCTGCCCATGCTGTTGCCGGCCGTGATGGGACAGGTCGGCGCGGTGCTGGGTATTTTGCTGAAAACCCGCGACGCCCGCCAGAAAGTGCTGGCCGGCTCTGCGTTTTCAGCGGGCATCTTCGGCATTACCGAGCCGGCTATCTATGGCTTAACATTGCCGCTGCGCCGGCCGTTTATCTTCGGCTGCGTGGCGGGCGCCATTGGCGGCGCGATTGTGGGCTTCAGTAACGCTCACGTCTATTCATTCGGCTTCGGGAACATTTTTACTGTCGCACAAATGATCCCGCCCCAAGGGCTTGATAGCACCGTTTGGGGCGGCGTAGTGGGTATCTTCGCGGCGTTGATTATCTCCTGTGGTTTAACTTTCTTCGCCGGCCTGCCGCGCGCCAGCGCCGCGCCGGGCGCCGTGGCGGTAGCGCCGGTCTCGGCAAATGACATCCTGGCGCCGATGAGCGGCAGCGTCATCGCTCTCGATCAGGTGCCGGACAGCACCTTCGCCAGCGGCCTGCTGGGGAGAGGAGTCGCCATTATCCCGGCGGTGGGCAAAGTCATCGCCCCATTCCCGGGCGAAGTGGCTTCCCTGTTTCAGACTAAACACGCCATCGGCCTGCAGAGCGACAGCGGCATCGAGCTGCTGATCCACGTTGGCATCGACACGGTCAAACTCGACGGCGTGCCGTTTACCGCGCATGTGAAAGAGGGCGACAGGGTACAGGCCGGCGATCTGCTGATTGAGTTCGATCGTCAGGCGATTCTGGACGCCGGTTACGACCTGGCGACCCCGATTATTATCAGCAACAGCGATGACTATCGTGAGATCGACACGGTGGCGCCCAGCGCCGTCGAAGCCGGTCAGCCGTTGTTGTCAGTCAGCCATTAATCACAGGAGAGAGAGATGAAAACATTCCCGACAGATTTTTTATGGGGCGGCGCGACCGCGGCGAATCAGGTGGAAGGGGCGTACCTGGAAGATGGCAAAGGGTTATCCACCTCCGATGTGCAGCCGCACGGCGTCTTCGGCGAAGTGGTCGAGCGCGTACCCGGCGACAGCGGCATAAAGGATGTGGCGATCGATTTTTACCATCGCTACCCGGAAGATATCGCCCTGTTCGCTGAGATGGGCTTTAACTGCCTGCGGGTCTCCATCGCCTGGACGCGCATCTACCCCAACGGCGACGACGCCGAGCCGAACGAAGCCGGACTCGCCTTCTACGACAAATTGTTCGACGAGATGGCGAAGCACAACATCACTCCGCTGGTGACGCTGTCGCATTATGAAATGCCATGGGCGCTGGTGAAAAATTACGGCGGCTTGGGCAGCCGGCAGGTGATTGGCTTCTTTGAGCGCTACGCCCGGACGGTGTTCAGCCGTTATAAAAACAAAGTCAAACTGTGGCTGACCTTTAACGAAATCAATATGTCGCTGCATGCCCCGATGACCGGCGTCGGCTTGCCGGCCGGCAGCAGTAAAGGCGAGGTGTATCAGGCCATTCATCACCAGCTGGTGGCCAGCGCTCTGGCGGTCAAAGCCTGTCATGAGCTGGTGCCCGAGGGCAAAATCGGCAATATGCTGCTCGGCGGGCTGATGTATCCCCTGAGCTGCAAACCGGAAGATGTGTTTGAGACGCTGCAGGAGAACCGCAGCTGGCAGTTCTTCGGCGACGTGCAGGCGCGCGGGGCGTACCCGGGCTATATGCAGCGCTTTTTCCGCGACAACGGCATCACGCTCGACATCACCGAGGCCGAGCGCGAAACGCTGAAAACCACCGTCGATTTTATCTCCTTCAGCTACTACATGACCGGGTGCGTCACCGCCGATGAGGCGCTGAACCAGCAGGCGCGCGGCAATATACTTAGCATGGTGCCGAACCCGCACCTGGCGAGCTCGGAGTGGGGCTGGCAGATAGACCCCCTCGGCCTGCGTACGCTGCTGAACGTGCTGTGGGATCGCTATCAGAAGCCGCTGTTTATCGTGGAAAACGGTCTGGGCGCCAAAGATAAGGTGGAAGCCGACGGCAGCATTAATGATGACTACCGCATCAGCTACCTGAACGACCACCTGGTGCAGGCGCGGGAAGCCATTGACGATGGCGTTGAGCTGATGGGCTTTACCAGCTGGGGGCCGATTGACCTGGTGAGCGCCTCGAAGGCGGAGCTGTCGAAGCGCTACGGCTTTATCTATGTTGACCGCCATGATGACGGCACCGGCACCCTGGCACGCAGTAAGAAGAAGAGCTTTGACTGGTATAAAGAGGTGATTGCCAGCCGCGGCGCCAGCCTGAAAGCGTAATGCTTCCCCGCCCGGCCATCGCCGGGCGAGGGATCAGCCCGGTTTACGCGCGCGCAGTAAAAAGATCATCGGACGCTCTTTCTCTTCATCCAGGGCGGGCTGTTGAGCAATCTGTTCGGCGCTCGGACCCCACTCATCCAGCTGCTCCAGCACAAAACCAGCGGCGATAAGCGCGTTTACCCAGCTTGAGAGTTTGCGGTGCTGTTTAATGACGCCCTCGGCAAACCAGTTGCTTACGCGCTCGCCCTCCTGCTGATAGTGGCTGACCGGCCAGCTTTTTTGCCCCTGCTCATTCACCTGCCATCCCTGCTGCAGCGGCGCGGTATAGATGGGATGTTCCGCGGAAAAGACCAGGATGCCGCCAGGGACCAGCGCCTGCTGCAGGGCGGTGAAGAGCGGGGCGATGTCTGGTAAGTAATGGAGCGCCAGTGAGCTGTAGACCAGATCGCAGCTGTTGGTGGGCAACGTCAGGGTTTGCAGATCGGCGCAGCGGTAGTCAATCTCATCCCCGCGGGTCATCTCTCGCGCCTGCGCCAGCATACGTCGGGAGATATCAAAACCAATTATCTGGCTGGCTCCCTGCTGCAGCGCCCAGCGGCAAAACCAGCCGTAGCCACAACCGAGATCCACCACCCGCAAACCGGTTACTGGCGGCAGCATTGCCTGCAGCGATGGCCACTCTGGTGCACCCTCCAGTCCCTTCACCGAGCGATCGAGGGTCGCATAGCCGGCAAAGAACTGCGGGTCGTCATAAATATTCTGGCTCATATTCATCCCTTGAATTGATAAGGTTGTTTATTTTTAGCTAACTAATAATTTAGTCACACGCTTTACTAAACGCGTTTAATTCAATTAATTTATGATAACCAACCTGATTACGTTATCTGACCTGTTAAATGAAATTGATATTAAAAAATAGCGTGCTGGCGGCGTTGCCCCTGGCCATCGCGCTGGCTGGCTGCGCGCCTTCTCATGAGGTCGCTAATCCGCCGCAGCAGCAAATTCCGGCTTCCCACGTTTCCATGGATCTTCCCGCCGCCGTCAAAAATGGCTGGCCACACACTGACTGGTGGAAAGACTACCACGATGCCCAACTGGATAATCTGATTCAGCGCGCGCTCGCCAACGCGCCGGACATGCAGATTGCCGAACAGCGCATCAGGCTTGCTGAAGCGCAGGCGCGAATGTCGCAGGCGAATCTTGGCCCGGAGATGGATTTCTCCGCCGATATCGAACGGCAGAAAATGTCCGCTGAAGGCCTGATGGGGCCGTTCGCCACCGATACCGACGGCAATACCGGCCCGTGGTACACCAATGGCACCTTCGGCCTGACTGCCGGCTGGGATCTCGATCTGTGGGGCAAAAACCGCGCGCTGGTGAAAGCGCGTATCGGCGAGCTGAAAGCCCAGGTGGCCGAGCAGGCCCAGACCCGCGAGCTGCTCTCCGGCAGCGTGGCGCGCCTGTACTGGCAGTGGCAGACGGAAGCGGCGATCAAAGCGGTGCTGCAGCAGGTGAAAAACGAGCAAAATAATATCGTGACGGTCGACAAGGCCCTGTATCAGCGCGGGATCACCAACTCCGCCGAAGGGGCGGAGAACGATATTAATGTCAGCAAAACCGACCAGCAGCTGGCGGACGTGGCGGGCACGATGAAAGAGATTGAAGCGCGGCTGATGGCCCTGACCAACAGCCAGAGCCAGTCGCTAAACCTCAAACCCGCCAGCCTGCCGACGGTCAGCGCGCAGCTGCCGGATACCCTCGGCTATGAGCTGCTGGCGCGCCGCCCGGATCTGCAGGTCGCTCACTGGTATATCGAGGCGTCGCTGAGCGAAGTGGACGCGGCGAAGGCGGCGTTTTATCCGGACATCAACCTGATGGCGTTCCTGCAGCAGGATGCCCTGCACTTAAGCGATCTTTTCCGCCATTCGGCGCAGCAGATGGGCGTCACCGCCGGACTGACGCTGCCGATCTTCGACAGCGGTCGTCTCAATGCTAATCTGGATATCGCCAGCGCGCAGAACAGCCTGTCCATCGCCCAATACAACAAAGCGGTGGTGGACGCCGTCAACCAGGTGGCGAAAACCGCCAGCCAGGTTGAGACGCTGATGGCCAAAAGCCAACAGCAGCAGCAGGTTGAAAAAGACGCCCAGCGGGTGGTGGATCTGGCGCAGGCCCGAATGGCGGCGGGGATCCTGCCCGGCTCCAGGGTGAGCCTGGCGAAACTCCCGGCGCTGCAGGAGCGTATCACCGCCTTGCGCCTGCACGGCCAGTGGATTGACGCCAGCATTCAGCTGACCTCGGCCCTTGGCGGCGGCTACCATCAGACGGTGAAGTAACCGCCAACCACGGTGCGCCCGCGGGCGCGCCGCTCAGTCTTTCTTCTTACTCTCGCGCCGCCTGAGCCACCAATGGGCGGCCACGACCACCAGCACCGCGAGGATCAGCCAGATCCAATGCTTCAGATGGGCGTCCAGATGGTGCAGCCACGGGCCGACCACCTCGCCGCCAAGATAGCCTATGGTGGTAAACAGCAGGGCCCACACCAGCGCTCCGACAATATTCAGCGGCAGGAAAATGCGCGGCGGCAGGCGGCTGGCGCCGATCAGCAGGGGGCCGATCACCCGGAAGCCGTACATAAAGCGGGTGCCGATGACAAACAGCCACGGCCGGTGCTGGATCATGCGCTGCGCTTTCCGGATCCGCGCCTTCTGGCTGGCGAAACGGCGCAGAATGCGCCCGCCGAAGCGGCGACCAAGCAGATAGAGCAGCTGATCGCCAATCATCCCGCCGAGGGCGACGGCGATCACCACCAGGGGAAACTTCAGTAGCCCCTGATGCGCTGCGACGCCGCCCAGCAGGGTAATGGTCTCACCTTCCGCCATGCTGCCGACGATCAGCGCCGCGTAGCCATACTGGGAAATCAGGTGATTGATATCCATAAACAGCTTTTCTCCTTACCTCATCACCTCTTAATCATACACCCTGCTGACCAAAACGCGGCGAGGCAGATTTTTTGCGCTGTACACAAAATAATCTACAGGGTGAATTATACTTGGATCAGTGCAGTACGAAGCCGTGACAAGGGGGACGCTATGAACCATGTCTGGGGGCTCTTCGCTCATCCCAACCGGGAGATGAGCGTGATTAAGAGCGAGAATGAAACCATTTCTCATCACTATACGCACCATGTGCTGCTGATGGCGGCGGTTCCGGTGGTTTGCGCCTTTATCGGCACCACGCAGTTGGGCTGGAACTTCGGCGACGGCACTATTATTAAACTGTCGATGTTGACCGGGCTGGCGCTGGCGGTGCTGTTTTATGCCGTGATGCTCGCCGGGGTGGCGATCATGGGGCGGGTCATCTGGTGGATGGCCAGGCAGTATCCACAGCAGCCTTCCCTGAAACGCTGCATGGTATTTGCCGGCTATGTGGCCACACCGCTGTTCCTGAGCGGGATTGTGGCGCTCTATCCGCTGGTCTGGCTATGCGCGCTGATCGGTACCATTGCCCTGTTCTATACTGGCTATCTGCTCTATCTCGGGATCCCGACCTTCCTGAGCATTAACCGGGAAGAGGGGCTCAGTTTCGCCAGCTCAACCCTGGCCATCGGGGTGCTGGTGCTGGAAGTCCTGCTGGCGATCACCGTGGTGCTGTGGGGGTATGGCTACCGACTCTTCTGATCGGACGTAACGGGTCAATATGCATTGCCGGCAAATATGTATTTTATGTCGGCAATGCAGCATTTCTTCACGATTCTTATTAGGCACAGGGCCTTACAGCGCGGTATGATGGCATTTGCCAGCGAAGTTGCCCACTTAACCTCGCGGCGTACGTTGCATAACGTGCAAAAATACTTTTCAGAATGCCCATGATGCCGAAATTTCGAGTCTCTTTGCTCAGCCTGACCTTGCTGCTGGCTGTGCCTTTTGCGCCCCAGGCGTTAGCAAAAACCTCCGCGGCGGTGACCGCCTCGCAGCCGGACATCGCTTCCGGCAGCGCCATGATCGTCGATCTGGCCACCAAAAAAATCATCTACGCCAGCCAGCCGGATCTGGTGCGCCCGATGGCGTCGATCACCAAGGTGATGACCGCCATGGTGGTGCTCGATGCCCATCTGCCGCTGGATGAGATGCTGACGGTGGATATCAGCCATACCCCGGAAATGAAGGGGATTTACTCGCGCGTGCGTCTCAACAGCCAAATCAGCCGCCGCGATATGCTGCTGCTGGCGCTGATGTCTTCCGAGAACCGTGCGGCCGCCAGCCTGGCGCATCACTATCCGGGCGGCTACGACGCCTTTATTCGCGCGATGAACGCCAAAGCGCAGGCGCTGGGGATGACCCATACCCGCTACGTGGAGCCCACCGGACTGTCAGTGCATAACGTCTCCACCGCCCGCGATCTGACCAAACTGCTGATCGCCAGCGAGCAGTACCCGCTGATCGGCCAGCTGAGCACCACCAAAGAAGAGACCGCCACCTTTGCCCATCCGGCCTACAGCCTGCCGTTCCGCAACACTAACCATCTGGTGTATCGCGACAACTGGAACATCCAGCTGACCAAAACCGGCTTCACCAACGCCGCCGGCCACTGCCTGATTATGCGTACGGTGATCAACCAACGCCCGGTGGCGCTGGTGGTGATGGATGCCTTCGGCAAATATACCCACTTTGCCGACGCCAGCCGTTTGCGCACGTGGATCGAGACCGGGAAGGTGATGCCGGT
Organism: Klebsiella sp. GG_Kp173; assembly: GCF_040062415.1. Taxonomy (NCBI): domain Bacteria; kingdom Pseudomonadati; phylum Pseudomonadota; class Gammaproteobacteria; order Enterobacterales; family Enterobacteriaceae; genus Klebsiella; species Klebsiella sp. GG_Kp173. The sequence continues at coordinate 25,006 of NZ_JBEAFZ010000087.1, read as the reverse complement.
GCCGGCTTCGGCGCTGAGCTATAAGAAGCAGCGCGAAGCGCAGATGGCGGAGGCGATGCTGAAAGGCGGCGCCCAGACCGCGCAGAACGATTAACCTGCACATCCCCCGGATGGTGGCTGACGCCTTATCCGGGCTACGTGATTTGGCACCCGGTTCGCCCCCTTCGTAGGCCCGGCAAGCGCCGCCGGGCAATCAGGCCGAGTGCCGGTGGTTGTGGCGGATGGTGGCTGACGCCTTATCCGGCCTGGGAAACCGCGCTGAACGGTAGCCCGGCTGAGGCGTTTACGCCGCGAGCCAGGGATTTGACGCCGAATATTACTCCGGGAGCGTCCAGTCGCCGTCACCCAGCGCGCGCTGCATAATCAACGTATCCCGCCAGTCGCCCATCTTATAGCCGACGCTGCGCAGCTGACCCGCCACGGTAAAACCGAACTTTTTATGGATCGCCAGCGAGCCGGCATTGTTATGGCCATCGCCGATGATCGCCAGCATCTGCCGCCACGGGCCTTTCTCGCATTCGGCGATCAGCCGCGACAGCAGCGCGCTGCCGATGCCGCGCCCGCCCATTCCAGATTCCACGTAGATCGATTCCTCGAGGGTATAGCGATAGGCCGGGCGCGGGCGATAGAAAGTGGCGTAGCAGTAGCCGACGATAGCCCCGCGCCACAGCGCGACCAGCCAGGGCAGCCCGTTATCGCGCACGGTCTGGATCCGTTTACGCATTTCGTCAACGGTGGGGGGGATCTCTTCGAAGGAGGCGCGGCCATTAAGCACGTGCCAGACATACAGCGCGGCGATGGCGTGCGCATCGTCGGGCAGCGCTTCACGAATTTCTAAATCACTGTCGAGTAACGGGGCCTCTGCGGGCATGGCGGCGCTCCTGAATCTGCCGGAGAGACATTCTCCGGCGTGCAGCGTAATACAGAAGCGCCAGGCTGAATAGTCCTGCCGCCGATTATTGCGGATCCGCCGGGGAGACCGGCGCCGGGGCCGCTTCACCCCAATATTTCTGCTTACTGGTTTTACCAATCCCCGGGTTCATGCTGTTGGTCGGATCGTTCTGGCGATAGAACTGCTGCAGGCTCTCCGGCGCTTCATACAGATGACCCACGTTATGCTCCGCCGGGTACTGGGCGCCGCGCGCTTTCAGCAACTCCAGCATCTGCTCCTTCAGCGCATGGGCATCGACCCCTTTCTTGACGATGTAATCCTGATGGAACACATGACACATAAAGTGGCCATAGTAGAGCTTGTGCACCAGCTGGCTGTCGATCTCCGGCGGCAGATGTTCGAACCACTCGGTATCGTTGCGGCGCAGGGCGATATCCAGCGCCAGAATATCTTCGACTTCGTCGGCATGCACCGCCTGATAGCGGATCGCCGCGCCGGCGGCGGCAAAGCGATGGAGAAACGCCTTACTGCCTTCCTCCGGCGTACAGGCGAAGAAATCTCCCTCGGCCTGCTGGAAGTATTCCGTCAGCCAGCGCTGTGCTTCTTCGATGCCGTCGCCGGCCATCTTCAGCAGCAGATGGTGTTCATATTTGTCGCGCCAGGTTTTCATCCGCTCCGGTAAATGCGCCGGGAAGACGTGGCCGAGCTTCTGCATAAAGCGGTCGGTAAAGTGCGGTTTAAACAGCGACACTTTCTCCAGCATCGCGTCGGTTCGCCCCTTCATGGTGAAGAAGAACGGCATTTTGTCGGTGCCGAGCTTGTCGATCATCAGGAAGGTGTCTTTGCCATACTTCTCGGCGATATCGTAAATATCGCGGTGCATATATTCCCCGGCCACCGGCAGATGCTGGAACTCGGCGAGGATATGGCGGCGGATCTCGGTCAATACCTGCGGCTGGTTGGTGCCAATGTAAAACACCTGCTGGCGCTTTTCCGCCGGGAAGGTATCGAGACGCACGGAGAAAACCGCCAGCTTGCCGGCGCAGCCGGAGGATTCGAACAGGCGGTCCGGGTCGGCGTTGTAGCGCGCCGGGGTGTCGGCATCGACATCGCGCACGCGGGTAACATAGTCGTGATCGTGGGCGTGGCGGCCATCGTGCAGCACATCGCTATCGCTGATCCGCTCGTCGTCGAGTCGGCTGAGGATCTGCTCCGGCGTACTGCCGAGATCGATGCCCAGATGGTTGACCAGCTTCAGCTTGCCGTCGGCGTCAATCTGTGCGAACAGCGACATCTCGGTGTAGGCCGGCCCGCGCTGCACCAGGGAACCGCCGGAGTTGTTGCAGATCCCGCCGATCACCGACGCGCCGATGCACGATGAGCCGATCACTGAGTGCGGCTCGCGCCCCAGCGGTTTCAGCGCTTTTTCCAGTGAGTAGAGCGTGGTGCCGGGCCAGGCCAGCACCTGCTCGCCTTTGTCCAGCAGATGCAGTTTATCCAGGCGCAGGGTGCTGATAATCACGATCTCGCGATCGTAATCATTGCCGTTGGGGGTGGAGCCTTCGGTCAGGCCGGTGTTGGCCGCCTGCATCAGAATGATTTTATCGGCGTCGACGCAGGCGTTGAGCACGCGCCAGAGTTCCAAAAGGGTGCCGGGAAAGACAACCGCCAGCGCCTCGCCCTGACCGGAGCGGAAGCCTTTGCGGTAGCGCTGGGTTTTTGCCGGGTCGGTCAGCAGATGCGAAGGGCCAACCAGGCGCGCGAGGTCAGCCAGAAACGTTTTATTGGTGTTAGTGGGTGCAGATGACATGTTCCACTCCTTGTGGTGGTGCGCGAAATATCGAGGATAAGCATAGCGCTTTGTATGACAATTTGATGCATGAATGTTTCGCAAAAATCAGAGAAGAACCTTAGCATTCTGCGGGCGCGTTGTTTATATATATGGCAAACTGCGGTTTTTATTATGTTTTACCGAGTCCCCGTCTGAGAAAAAGCGAGATAACAATGAAATGGCTCTGCACTGTAGGCGTCGCCGTGAGTCTGGCGCTGCAACCCGCGCTGGCGGATGAACTGTTTGGTAACCACCCCCTGACCCCGCAGGCGCGGGATGCTTTTGTCACCGACCTGCTGAAAAAAATGACCGTAGACGAGAAAATCGGTCAGCTGCGTCTGATAAGCGTCGGCCCGGATAACCCCAAAGAGGCGATCCGTGAAATGATCAAAAACGGTCAGGTGGGGGCGATTTTTAACACCGTCACCCGGCCGGATATCCGCGTGATGCAGGATCAGGTGATGCAGCTTAGCCGCCTGAAGATCCCGCTGTTCTTTGCCTACGATGTGCTGCACGGCCAGCGCACCGTCTTCCCGATAAGCCTCGGCCTGGCCTCGTCGTTTAACCTCGACGCGGTGAAGACCGTGGGCCGGGTGTCAGCTTATGAAGCCGCCGATGACGGGCTGAACATGACCTGGGCGCCGATGGTCGACGTCTCCCGCGACCCGCGCTGGGGACGCGCTTCCGAAGGGTTCGGGGAAGACACCTATCTGACCACGATGATGGGCCAGGCGATGGTAGAGTCGATGCAGGGCAAGAGCCCGGCGGACCGCTATTCGGTGATGACCAGCGTCAAGCACTTCGCCGCCTACGGCGCGGTGGAGGGCGGGAAAGAGTACAACACGGTCGACATGAGCCCGCAGCGCCTGTTCAACGACTATATGCCGCCGTATAAAGCCGGGCTGGATGCCGGCAGCGGCGCGGTGATGGTGGCCCTGAACTCGCTGAACGGCACCCCGGCGACCGCCGATTCCTGGCTGCTGAAAGATGTCCTGCGCGACCAGTGGGGCTTTAAAGGCATCACCGTCTCCGACCACGGCGCCATTAAAGAGCTGATCAAGCACGGTGTGGCCTCCGACCCGGAAGACGCGGTGCGCGTGGCGCTCAAGTCCGGCATCAACATGAGCATGAGCGACGAGTATTACAGCAAGTACCTGCCGGGGCTGGTGAAGTCCGGCAAGGTGACCATGGCCGAGCTGGATGACGCCACCCGTCACGTGCTTAACGTCAAATATGATATGGGGCTGTTCAACGATCCGTACAGCCACCTGGGGCCAAAAGATTCTGACCCGCAGGACACCAACGCGGAAAGCCGTCTGCATCGTAAAGAGGCGCGGGAAGTCGCCCGCGAGAGCCTGGTGCTGCTGAAAAACCGGCTTGATACGCTGCCGCTGAAAAAATCCGGCACTATCGCGGTGGTGGGCGCGCTGGCGGACAGCAAACGCGACATGATGGGCAGCTGGTCGGCGGCGGGCGTGGCCGACCAGTCGGTGACCGTCCTCACCGGCATCAAAGAAGCGCTGGGCGATAACGGCAAAGTGATTTACGCCAAAGGGGCGAACGTTACCGACGACAAAGGCATTGTCGATTTCCTCAACCTGTATGAGAACGCGGTGCAGGTTGACCCGCGCTCGCCGCAGGAAATGATCGACGAAGCCGTCGCGGCGGCGAAGCAATCCGACGTGGTGGTTGCCGTAGTGGGCGAGGCGCAGGGCATGGCCCATGAGGCCTCCAGCCGGACCGACATCACCCTGCCGCAGAGCCAGCGCAACCTGATTGCCGCCCTCAAGGCCACCGGCAAACCGCTGGTGCTGGTGCTGATGAACGGCCGTCCGCTGGCGCTGGTGAAAGAGGATCAGCAAGCCGATGCGCTGGTGGAGACCTGGTTTGCCGGCACCGAAGGCGGGCATGCCATCGCCGACGTGCTGTTTGGCGACTATAACCCGTCGGGCAAGCTGCCGATGTCCTTCCCGCGCTCGGTGGGGCAGATCCCAACCTACTACAGCCACCTGAATACCGGTCGTCCGTATAATCCGGAGAAGCCGAACAAGTACACCTCGCGTTACTTCGATGAAGCCAACGGCCCGCTGTACCCGTTTGGCTACGGCCTGAGCTATACCACCTTTAGCGTCTCCGATGTCACCATGTCGTCGGCCACCCTGCCGCGCGACGGCAGCGTGACCGCCAGCGTGCAGGTGACCAATACCGGAAAACGCGAAGGGGCGACGGTCATTCAGCTGTATCTGCAGGACGTCACCGCCTCCATGAGCCGGCCGGTAAAAATGCTGCGCGGCTTTAAAAAGGTCAACCTCAAGCCGGGCGAAACGCAAACCGTCAGCTTCCCGATCGACGTCGACGCGCTGAAGTTCTGGAACCAGCAGATGAAATACGTCGCTGAGCCGGGCAAATTCAATGTCTTTATCGGCGTGGACTCCGCCCGCGTGAAGCAGAGCGAGTTTGAGCTGTTGTAAGGCATAGCCCTTAAGCCCAACGTCACACTTAAAAGGCCGATTAATCGGCCTTTTCTTTTTCGTATCGCTGGCAAATGGACTACGCTTTTCTCTTAAGCTTCTGTAAGCGAAGCGCAAAAGAACTGAGGGATGCGGGATGAAGATGGCGACGAAATTGTCCGGCGCGCTGGCGCTGGCCGCCCTGATAAGTATGCCGCTGCAGGCGGCGGAGCCGGTGAAGGTCGGCTCGAAAATTGATACCGAAGGGGCGCTGCTGGGTAATATGATCCAGCAGGTGCTGGAAAGCCACGGCGTCAAAACGATTAACAAAATCCAGCTCGGCACCACGCCGGTGGTGCGCGGGGCGATTGTCGCCGGCGAGCTGGATATCTACCCGGAATATACCGGCAATGGCGCTTTTTTCTTTAAAGATGAAAACGACCCGGCGTGGAAGAATGCCCAGCAGGGCTATGAGAAGGTGAAGCGCCTGGATCAGGAGAAACATCAGCTGGTATGGCTTACCCCGGCGCCGGCTAACAACACCTGGACTATCGCCGTGCGTCAGGAGCTGGCGGAGAAAAATCACCTGACTTCGCTGGCCGACCTCAGCCGCTATCTGCAGCAGGGCGGCGAATTTAAGCTGGCGGCCTCGGCGGAGTTTATTGAACGCCCGGACGCGCTGCCGGCGTTTGAAAAAGCGTATGACTTTAAACTCAACCAGAACCAGCTGCTGTCGCTGGCCGGGGGCGATACGGCGGTGACCATCAAAGCGGCGGCGCAGCAGACCTCCGGTGTCAACGCGGCGATGGCCTACGGCACCGACGGCCCGGTGGCGGCCCTGGGATTACAGACGCTGAGCGACCCGCAGGGCGTGCAGCCGATTTACGCCCCAACGCCGGTGGTGCGCGAGACGGTGCTGAAAGCCTACCCGCAGATCGCCGACTGGCTGAAGCCGGTCTTCGCCAGCCTCGATGAAAAGACCCTGCAGCAGCTCAACGCCCGCATCGCAGTGGAAGGCCAGGATGCGAAGCGCGTGGCGGCAGATTATCTGCAGCAGAAAGGCCTGCTGAAGTAAGCCACCGGTGACCATTCGCTGTACTCACCGCGTCGGCCTGCTGCTGACAGGCCTGCTGCTGGTTACGCTGGCGCTGCCGTTTATCACTTACGCGCCGAATCGCTTACTCTCCGGGGAAGGGCGCGGGCTGTGGCAGGTGATGCCCTGGCTCGCCGGCGTTCAGCTGGCGGCAGCCCTCGCCGGGATGCTGCTCTGCTGGCTGCCGGGCAGGGTCGCGCCGCTTCTCCATCTGCTGCTGGCCGAACTGCTCTTCCCGCTGCTTATCTGGGGCAGCGGCCAGGCGGCGCTTGAGCTCTCCCGGCACGGCTCGCCGCTGGCGCGCACCTCGCCCGGCAGCGGCCTGTGGCTGTCGCTGGCGCTCTGCCTGCTGCTGGCCAGCGAGGCCATTCGTCATCTTACCGCCCGGCCGCTGTGGCGCTGGCTGCTCAATGCGCAAGTCTGGCTTCTGCCCATCATCCTGCTCGCCGCCGGGGCGCTCGATCAGCTCTCGCTGCTGAAAGAGTATGCCAACCGCCAGGAGGTGTTTGACGACGCTCTGCGCCAGCATCTGCTTCTGCTGTTTGGCACCCTGCTGCCGGGCCTGCTGATCGGCCTGCCGCTGGGGGTATGGCTCTGGCGGCGTCCGCGATGGCAGGCGCCGGCCTTCACCGTGCTCAATGTGATCCAGACTATCCCGTCGGTGGCGCTGTTCGGCCTGCTGATTGCCCCGCTTGCCGGTGTGGCGCGCTATTTTCCGGCGCTGGGCGAGCTGGGCGTCTCCGGGACCGGCGTGGCGCCGGCCCTGATTGCCCTGACGTTGTATGCGCTGTTGCCGCTGGTGCGCGGGGTGGTGACCGGCCTGCAGCAGGTGCCGCAGGATGCGCTGGAGAGCGCGACGGCGATGGGCATGAGCGCCGGGCAGCGCTTTCGTCAGGTGCAGCTCCCGCTGGCGATGCCGGTGCTGCTGCGCAGCCTGCGGGTGGTCAGCGTGCAAACCGTCGGCATGGCGGTGGTGGCGGCGCTGATCGGCGCCGGCGGCTTTGGCGCGCTGGTATTTCAGGGGCTGCTGAGCAGCGCGCTGGATCTGGTGCTGCTGGGCGTGGTGCCGACCATTGCCCTGGCGGTGGTGGTGGATGCTCTGTTCGCGCTGTGGGGCGCCTGGCTAAAAGGAGAGGCCAATGATTGAATTTCAAGGGGTCAGCAAAGCGTTTGCCGGCCACCCGGCGGTGAAGGACCTGACCCTGGAGCTGCGCGAAGGCGCCTTTTCGGTGCTGGTGGGGACCTCCGGCTCGGGCAAGTCGACGACGCTGAAAATGATCAACCGCCTGCTGGAGCCGGACCGGGGCATGATTCGCTTTGCCGGCGAAGACATCCGCCAGCAGCCGCTCCTGACCCTGCGGCGACGGATGGGCTATGCCATCCAGTCTATCGGCCTGTTTCCCCACTGGACGGTGGCGCAGAATATCGCCACCGTGCCGCAGCTGCAAAAATGGCCGCGGGCGAGGATCGCCGACCGGGTCGACGAGCTGATGGCGCTGCTGGGGCTGGAGGCGACGCTGCGCGACCGCTACCCCCATCAGCTTTCCGGCGGCCAACAGCAGCGGGTCGGGGTGGCGCGGGCGCTGGCGGCAGACCCGGAGGTGCTGCTGATGGATGAACCCTTCGGCGCCCTCGACCCGGTGACCCGCGAGGCGCTGCAGCAGGAGATGCTGCGCATTCACCGCCTGCTGGGGCGGACGATTGTCCTGGTGACCCATGATATTGACGAAGCGCTACGTCTGGCGGACCACCTGGTGCTGATGGATGGTGGCGAGGTGGTCCAGCAGGGGGCGCCGCTGGCGATGCTCCTGCGGCCAGAGAATAGCTTTGTGCAGACCTTTTTTGGCCGCAGCGAGCTGGGCGTGCGCCTGCTGTCGCTGCGTGAGGTGCGGGACTATCTGCGCCCCGACGAGCGGCTGGCGGGCGAGGGGCTGACCGTCACCATGACCCTGCGGGAAGCGCTATCGCAGTTTGTCGCCCGGCGCTGCGAGGCGCTGCCGGTGGTGGATGCCGAGGGGCAGCCCTGCGGCACGCTGCATTTTGCCGATCTGCTGCGCCAGGAGGCGAGTCATGAAGGCGCTTCGTGAGCCGTTGTGGTGGCTTATCGCGCTGTTCATCGGCCTGCTGATGGGGCTACCCTACAGCGCGCCGCTGTTCAGTCGGCTGTTTCCGGAACTGCCGCGGCCGGTTTACCAGCAGGAGAGCTTCTGGGCGCTCACTCTCGATCACGGCTGGCTGGTAGTGGTATCCAGCCTCGCGGCAACCGCCGTCGGGCTGGGGGCTGGGGTGGCGGTTACCCGGCCCGCGGGCAGCGCGTTTCGTCCGCTGGTGGAGACCATCGCCGCTATCGGGCAGACCTTTCCGCCGGTGGCGGTGCTGGCGATGGCGGTACCGGTGCTGGGCTTTGGCTGGCTGCCGGCGCTGATCGCCCTCGCGCTGTATGGCATACTGCCGGTGCTGCAGGGGACGCTGGCCGGGCTGGGATCGATACCGTCGGGCGTGTCAGATGTGGCAGAAGGGATGGGAATGACCGGCTGGCAGCGTCTGTATAAGGTGGAGCTGCCGCTGGCGGCCCCGGTGATCCTGGCGGGGATCCGCACCTCGGTCATCGTCAATATTGGTACCGCGACGATAGCCTCGACGGTGGGGGCCAATACGCTTGGGACGCCGATCATCATCGGCCTGAGCGGGTTTAATACCGCCTATATTGTGCAGGGGGCGCTACTGGTGGCGCTGGCGGCGATCATTGTCGACCGCGCGTTTGAGCGTCTGACCCGCTGGATCAGCCGACACCGCCACGCACAATAAAGGAATAGCCGGCCAGCATTACGCCGCTGATCCCGCCGATGGCCATAAGTAAGAAGAGAGTGACGACCGCGATTTTCGCTGGCTTCATAATAGGCTCCTGATGTTAACAGGGGGATTATACGGTGAAGCGCAGGTGTTAATGAAACATTAATTGCGGTTTAGCGCGCCGCGCCGGGCTTTTTGCCTATTTGGCTGAGCAACGCGCCGCAAAAAAGTGTGATCCTGCCCGTCATTTTTCATTTTTATGCAGGGCTTCAAAGAAAGTTTTCGCCAGTCAGGGTATGGTACGCGCTTTCTGGAATGTGTGGTTTGCGGGTATGTACGAGTTTGATCTGGTGTTGCTGCTGCTTCAGCAGATGTGCGTATTTTTGGTCATCGCGTGGTTGATGAGCAAAACCCGACTGTTTATCCCCCTGATGCAAGTCACCGTTCGCCTGCCGCACAAGCTGCTGTGCTACGTCACCTTCTCCATTTTCTGCATTATGGGGACCTATTTTGGTCTGCATATCGAAGACTCTATCGCCAACACCCGCGCCATCGGCGCCGTGATGGGCGGCCTGCTCGGCGGCCCGGTGGTCGGCGGGCTGGTGGGGCTGACCGGCGGCCTGCACCGCTACTCACTGGGGGGGATGACCGCCTTAAGCTGTATGGTCTCCACCATCGTCGAGGGGCTACTGGGCGGTCTGGTGCACAGCGTGCTGGTCAAACGAGGCCGGCCGGACAAAGTCTTTAGCCCGCTCACCGCCGGGGCGATCACCTTCGTGGCCGAGCTGGTGCAGATGATGATCATTCTGCTGATTGCCCGCCCGTTCCAGGACGCCCTGCATCTGGTGCAGAGCATTGCCGCGCCGATGATGGTGACCAATACCGTCGGTGCGGCGCTGTTTATGCGCATTCTGCTGGACAAGCGGGCGATGTTCGAGAAGTACACCTCCGCTTTTTCCGCCACGGCGCTGAAGGTGGCGGCGTCCACCGAGGGGATCCTGCGTCAGGGGTTCAACGAAGAGAACAGCATGAAGGTGGCCCAGGTGCTTATCCAGGAGCTGGATATCGGCGCGGTGGCGATCACCGATCGCGACAAGCTGCTGGCGTTTACCGGCATCGGCGACGACCACCATCTGCCGGGCAAACCTATCTCCTCGTCGTATACGCAACGGGCGATTGAGACCGGGGAGGTGGTGTATGCCGACGGCAACGAGGTGCCTTACCGCTGCTCGATTCATCCGCACTGTAAGCTGGGATCGACGCTGGTGATCCCCTTACGCGGTGAGAACCAGCGGGTGATCGGCACCATCAAACTGTATGAGGCGAAAAACCGCCTGTTCAGTTCGATCAACCGCACCCTCGGAGAGGGGATTGCTCAGTTGCTGTCGGCGCAGATCCTCGCCGGGCAGTACGAGCGGCAGAAGGCGCTGCTGACGCAATCCGAAATCAAGCTCCTGCATGCCCAGGTTAACCCGCACTTCCTGTTTAACGCGCTCAACACCCTGAAGGCGGTGATCCGTCGCGACAGCGAGCAGGCCGGCCAGCTAGTGCAGTATCTGTCGACCTTCTTTCGCAAGAACCTGAAGCGGCCGACGGAAATCGTCACCCTCGCCGATGAGATAGAGCATGTTAACGCCTATCTGCAGATTGAGAAGGCCCGCTTTCAGGCTAACCTGCAGATCCAGATGGCGGTGCCGGAAGGGCTGGCGCATCACCAGCTGCCGGCCTTTACCCTGCAGCCGATCGTGGAGAACGCCATTAAGCATGGCACATCGCAGCATCTAGGCGTCGGCGAAATTACCATTCGCGCCAGCCAGGACGATCGCTGGCTGCAGCTGGATATCGAAGATAACGCCGGGCTGTACCAGGCCAACCCTCAGGCCAGCGGGCTGGGGATGAATCTGGTGGACAGGCGGCTGCGGGCGCGTTTTGGCGCCGACTGCGGCATCAGCGTCACCTGCGAGCCGGAGCGCTTTACCCGTGTCACCTTACGTCTGCCCCTGGAGGAGAATGCATGCTGAGAGTATTGATCGTCGATGATGAGCCGCTGGCGCGGGAAAACCTGCGTATATTGCTGGAGACACAGCGCGATATCGAGATCGTCGGCGAGTGCGGCAACGCGGTGGAGGCGATTGGCGCGGTACATAAGCTGCGTCCCGACGTGTTGTTTCTCGACATCCAGATGCCGCGCATCAGCGGTCTGGAGATGGTCGGGATGCTCGACCCGGAGCACCGCCCCTATATTGTGTTTCTCACCGCCTTTGATGAATACGCGGTGAAAGCCTTTGAGGAGCACGCTTTTGATTATCTGCTTAAGCCGATTGAAGCTGCCCGGCTGGAGAAAACCCTCGCCCGCCTGCGCCAGGAGCGTAATCTGCAGGATGTGTCGCTGCTGGATGATGCTCAGCAGACGCTGAAATACATACCCTGTACCGGTCACAGCCGTATCTGGCTGCTGCAGATGGAGGATGTAGCCTTTGTCAGCAGCCGGATGAGCGGCATCTACGTGACCGACCGCGAGGGCAAGGAAGGGTTTACCGAGCTGACCCTGCGCACCCTTGAGAGCCGCACGCCGCTGCTGCGCTGCCATCGCCAGTATCTGGTGAATATGGCGCACCTGAAGGAGATTCGCCTGGAGGAGAATGGTCAGGCGGAGCTACTAATGCGCGCCGGGCAAACGGTGCCGGTGAGCCGACGCTATTTAAAAAGCCTGAAAGAGGCGATTGGCCTGTAAAGCTGCTACACTGCGCCCCATTGCATCATCGACAGTAAAAGGCACTCATGCTCAGTAATGATATTCTTCGTAGCCTGCGCTACACCCTGAAAGTCAATAATAACGATATGGTGCGCATTCTTGCGCTATCCGCGATGGAATCCACCTCCGCCAGCTTCGACACCTGGACAACGAAAGAGGATGAAGAGGGCTTTGTCCGTTGCCCGGACATTATTCTGTCGGGTTTCCTCAACGGCCTTATCTATGACAAGCGCGGCAAAGACGATTCGGCGCCGGAGTTAGCGCTGGAGCGTCGGGTGAATAACAACACGGTGCTGAAAAAGCTGCGGATTGCCTTCTCGCTGAAAACGGACGATATTGTGGCGATCATGAGCGAGCAGAAATACCGCGTGTCAGTGCCGGAAGTGACCGCCATGATGCGATCGCCTGACCACAAAAACTACCGCGAGTGCGGCGACCAGTTTCTGCGTAATTTCCTGCGCGGGCTGACCCAGCGGGTGCATCACCCGAAACCGTGAATTTTGCCGGGTGGCGGCTTCGCCTTACCCGGTCTACATAACCCGTAGGCCCGTGCAAGCGCAGCGCCGCCGGGCAAAAAAAAGCCGGATGGTTAATCCGGCTTTTTTATTATTTCACCTGCTGACCCGGCCTGGCGCCGTCGTCAGGGCTTAACAGGAAGATATCCTTCCCGCCAGGGCCGGCGGCCATCACCATCCCTTCCGAGATACCGAAGCGCATTTTGCGCGGCGCCAGGTTGGCGACCATCACCGTCAGGCGGCCAATCAGCGGCTGCGGATCCGGATAAGCGGAGCGGATGCCGGAGAAGACGTTACGCTTCTCGCCGCCCAGATCCAGCGTCAGGCGCAGCAGCTTGTCGGAGCCTTCAACAAATTCCGCGTTCTCAATCAGCGCCACGCGCAGATCGACTTTGGCGAAATCGTCAAAGGTGATGGTGTCCTGAATCGGATCGTCCGCCAGCGGGCCGGTCACTGGCGCAGCTGCGGCTTTCACCTCTTCTTTTGACGCTTCAACCAGGGCTTCCACCTGTTTCATCTCAATGCGGTTGTACAGCGCCTTAAACGGATTGACCTTGTGCGCCAGCAGCGGCTGCTGAATGGCGTCCCAGCTCAGCTCGCTGTTGAGGAACGCTTCCGCACGCGCGGCCAGCTGCGGCAGGACCGGTTTCAGCCAGGTCATCAGCACGCGGAACATGTTCAGACCCATGGTGCAGATGGCCTGCAGGTCGGCGTCGCGGCCTTCCTGTTTCGCCACCACCCACGGCGCCTGCTCATCGACATAGCGGTTGGCCACGTCGGCCAGCGCCATGATTTCGCGGATGGCCTTACCGAACTCGCGGCTGTCCCACGCTTCGCCGATGCTTTCCGCCGCGTCGGTGAAGGTTTTGTACAGCGCCGGGTCGGCCAGCTCAGCGGCCAGCACGCCGTCAAAACGCTTGCTGATAAAGCCGGCGTTGCGCGAGGCGAGGTTAACCACCTTGTTGACGATGTCGGCATTCACGCGCTGGATAAAGTCTTCCAGGTTAAGGTCGATATCATCGATGCGCGAAGAGAGCTTGGCGGTGTAGTAGTAGCGCAGGCTGTCGGCATCAAAGTGTTTCAGCCAGGTGCTGGCCTTGATAAAGGTGCCGCGCGACTTGGACATCTTCGCGCCGTTGACCGTCACGTAGCCGTGCACGAACAGGTTGGTCGGCTTACGGAACTGGCTGCCTTCCAGCATCGCCGGCCAGAACAGGCTGTGGAAGTAGACGATGTCCTTGCCGATAAAGTGATACAGCTCGGCCGTGGAGTCTTTCTTCCAGTATTCGTCGAAGCTGGTGGTGTCGCCGCGCTTGTCGCACAGGTTCTTGAAGGAGCCCATGTAGCCGATCGGCGCGTCCAGCCAGACGTAGAAGTATTTGCCCGGCGCGTTCGGAATTTCGAAGCCGAAGTACGGCGCATCGCGGGAGATGTCCCACTGCTGCAGGCCGGACTCAAACCACTCCTGCATTTTGTTCGCCACCTGCTCCTGCAGCGCGCCGCTGCGGGTCCACGCCTGCAGCATTTCGCTGAATGACGGCAGGTCGAAGAAGAAGTGTTCGGAGTCACGCATCACCGGCGTGGCGCCGGAGACCACCGATTTCGGGTCGATAAGCTCGGTAGGGCTGTAGGTCGCGCCGCACACTTCGCAGTTATCGCCGTACTGGTCTGGAGATTTACACTTCGGACAGGTGCCTTTCACAAAACGGTCCGGCAGGAACATGCCTTTTTCCGGATCGTAGAGCTGAGAGATGGTACGGTTTTTGATAAAGCCGTTCTCTTTCAGACGGGTGTAGATCAGCTCCGACAGCTCGCGGTTCTCATCGCTATGCGTCGAGTGATAGTTATCGTAGCTGATGTCGAAGCCGGCAAAATCGGTCTGATGCTCCTGACTCATCTCGCCAATCATCTGCTCCGGAGTGATACCGAGCTGTTGCGCCTTGAGCATAATCGGCGTGCCGTGGGCGTCGTCGGCGCAGATGAAGTTGACTTCATGGCCGCGCATTCGCTGGTAACGGACCCAGACATCAGCCTGGATGTGCTCCAGCATGTGGCCGAGGTGGATGGAGCCGTTGGCGTACGGCAGGGCGCACGTTACCAGAATTTTCTTCGCGACTTGAGTCATAGTGAGCATTACATCTTCTGTTGTAAAAAGGGCTTCCGATATTACCAAAAGGGCTGTGGGTGCGCCATAAATGGCTGCCCATATATGGATAATCCTTACCTGTGATAAACTCTGTGATTACTGAAAGCATCTCAAAACAACAAAGGAGTCGGGATGAATTCGCAATCCCAGGCCAAATCCCCCGAGCGCCTACGTGCGATGGTCGCCGGGACGCTGGCCAATTTCCAGCACCCAACCCTGAAGCATAACCTCACCACCCTCAAGGCGCTGCACCATGTCGCCTGGCTGGATGATACCATTCATATTGAGCTGCAGATGCCGTTCGTCTGGAGCAGCGCCTTCGAAGCGCTGAAAGAGCAGTGCAGCGCCGAGCTGCTGCGCATCACTGGCGCGAAGGCTATCGACTGGAAGCTGACCCACAGCATCGCCACCCTCAAGCGCGTGAAAAACCAGCCCGGGATCAACGGCGTGAAGAACATTATCGCCATCAGCTCCGGGAAAGGCGGCGTCGGTAAATCCTCCACGGCGGTAAACCTGGCGCTGGCACTCGCCGCGGAAGGGGCGAAGGTGGGCATTCTGGATGCCGATATCTACGGCCCGTCGATTCCGACCATGCTTGGCGCGGAGGACAGCCGCCCGACCTCGCCGGACGGCACCCATATGGCGCCGATCATGAAGTACGGGCTGGCCACCAATTCCATCGGCTACCTGGTGACTGACGACAACGCCATGGTCTGGCGCGGCCCGATGGCCAGCAAGGCGCTGATGCAGATGCTGCAGGAGACCCTGTGGCCGGATCTGGATTACCTGGTGCTGGATATGCCGCCGGGCACTGGCGACATTCAGCTGACGCTGGCGCAGAACATTCCGGTGACCGGCGCGGTGGTGGTCACCACGCCGCAGGACATCGCGCTGATCGACGCCAAAAAGGGCATCGCGATGTTCGAGAAAGTGGAAGTGCCAGTGCTGGGGATCGTGGAAAACATGAGCATGCATATCTGCAGCAACTGCGGGCACCACGAGCCGATCTTCGGCACCGGCGGCGCGCAAAAACTGGCCGAGAAATACCACACCCAGCTGCTGGGCCAGCTGCCGCTGCATATTACGCTGCGGGAAGATCTGGATAACGGCACGCCGACGGTGGTGGCACGTCCGGAAAGCGAATTTACCGACATTTACCGCCAGCTGGCGGGCCGGGTGGCGGCCCAGATGTACTGGCAGGGAGAAGTGATCCCGGGTGAGATTGCCTTCCGCGCCGTTTAAGGCCGCGGCGAGCGCATCAGCCAGTATCCACCCTCGGGCGAGGCGCCCTGTGCTTCGATGGTCCAGCCGTGACGCTGGTAGAAGCGCAGGGCGTTTTTATTTTCCATCAGGCACTTCAGCGTCCCGCTGGCGGTAAAGGTCCGTTCGACCTGCGCCAGCAGCGCGCTGCCGATATGTTTGCCCTGCCAGTCCGGGTCGACGAACAGATGGTGAAGGAAATTATCGGCGGTCCATACGGCGGCAAAGCCCACCGGCAGGCCGTCGCATTCCGCGACCCACAGCTGTTCATCCGCGGTGGCGGCATCGAAATCTTCCAGCCGCCACGTCGTGGAGGGAAGCCAGGTCCACGACACACTGCGCGCCCGCAGGAAGAGCTGGCGCAGCGCCGGAGAGTCCGCTGGTTCGCCGGGGCGGATGCGGATATTGAGCGGATCAGCGATGATAGAAGATCTCGCCATCGTACACCTTGAGGATTTTGCCCTCGGTGTCGGTGATCAGCACGTAGTTACCGCCCATATAGGTCCAGTGGCTGCCGGCGTCCGGCGCGGGCAGATTACGCTGCTGCCAGCCTTTGATGTTGTATTCCGGGGTGAGGTACATCGCCGGAACGGTGTCGCCAATGTGAAACTGGGTGAAGTCGGCGGTGAACTCTTTCAGCGCATACTGATCGATCCCCGCGGCAGAAGCCGTCCAGCTGGCGCCAGCGGTGGCAAGGAGTACGCCCAGAAGCATCATTTTTGTTTTACGCATAATTTCCTCAATATTACCTGGACTCAAAATAGCAGCCTCGTATCATTCCTGATGCGTTGCTGAAATGGCAAGCACTGGATTTTTAAAAAGTGTAAGCAAAACACGGCGCAAGTCCGGCGCCGCTTGCGTTGCAGCGACGGTGATGCGTATTTTGGGAGCAATCTGAAGCAGGGGAGAATCGGCATGTTCAGGCTGGAAGATCTGACCTTATTTGTCCGCGCCGCGGCACTGGGCAGTTTTAGCGACGCCGCGCGCGAGGCGGGGCAGCAGCCGGCGCAGGTGAGCGCGGCGATTAAACGTCTGGAGACGATCCTCAATATTCGCCTGTTCGCCCGCTCGACCCGCAGCCTGCGCCTGACGCCGGAGGGGGAGACCTGGCTGCCGTATGCCACCCAGATGCTCGATACCCTCGAGGCCGGCCTGCAGAAGATCCAGACCCCGGATGATGAAATTCGCGGCATGCTGCAGATTGCCGTGCCGTCAGACCTCGGGCGTAACCTGCTCCTGACCTTGTTCCGCGACTTTCGGCAACGCCATCCGGCGCTGCGCCTGCGGCTGCTCTTTTCCGACCAGCTTACCGACGTGTTTAAAGATCCGGTGGACGTCGCGTTTCGCTATGGCAATAACGATGACGCCTCGTTTATTTCGCTGCCGGTGGCGCCGGAAAATCGTCGGGTGCTGGTGGCCTCCCCAGAGTGGATCGCCCGCCACGGCGAGCCGCAGACCCTTCAGGAGCTCGGCCAGCACAATGCGTTGATCTACATTTTGCGCGGCCGCCCGTTCGACCGCTGGTCACTGAGCCTCGATGGAGAAGTTCAGCAGCAGAAGGTCTCCGGCACGGTGATGAGCGACGACGCGGAGGTGATCCGGCGGCTGGCGGTGGCCGGGGAGGGCATTGCCTATAAATCGATGCTCGACGTCAGCGACGATCTGCGGGCGGGCCGCCTGCGGCGCCTGCTACCGCGTTACCAGGGGGATATGGTGCCGTTAAACCTGATTTGTCCGCACCGCAAGCAGCTCTCTGCCGCGGTGCGTTTGTTATATGAAGAGGTGAAAGCACATTGTGAAGGGCTTAATGTCTAACTAAGGTCGCGAAGTAGTAGACCAGCGGGACGGCCAGCACCCACAGGCCAATCGGGATTTCCCGCCACTTGCCGGCGATGGCCTTGATCACAATGTAAAACAGCAGCCCGCCGGCGATACCGGTGCCGAAGCTGTTGGCGATGAGGGTGATCATCACCATCATCAGCACCGGCAGGCCGTCGGTGAAGTTGCCGAGATCCACTTTGCGCAGGCCGCTGAACATGTTCAGGCCGATCAGGATCAGCGCCGGGGCGGTGGCCTCCTTCGGGATCATCAGCGCCACCGGCGTGAACAGCAGCATCAGCAGGAACATCACCGCTGCCGACAGCGCGGTGAGGCCGGTTTTGCCGCCGGCTTCCGCTGCCGCAGATGACTCGATCAGCGCCGTTGCCGCCGGAATCCCCACCCACGGGCCGAGCGCCGCAGCAATCGAATCGACCATAAACGGGCGATTAATCTGCGGCATGTTGCCTTCTTCATCCAGCAGACCTGCCTCGCCGCCCACCGCCAGCGTCGTCCCCATGGTGGAGAAAAACTCAGAAGCGAAAAAGACGAACAGGAACGGCAGGAAGGCGATGTTTAACGCCCCCAGCAGGTCGACCTGTCCCAGCACCGGCGCCAGCGAGTGGGGGACATCGATAAAATGCGTCGGCAGTTTGGTCACGCCGAACGGGATCCCCACCAGGGTAGCGCACAGAATGGCCCACAAAATGGCGCCCGGCACCTTACGCGCCTGCAGGGCTATCGCCAGGAACAGGCCGCACAGCGCCACCAGCGCGCCGGGGGCGAGAAAGTCGCCGAGCATCAGGGCGTTGGTTTTCGCATTGGCGAGCACCAGCCCGGCGTTGCGAAAGCCGAGAACGGCGACAAACAGGCCGATGGAGGCCGTCAGCCCCAGCTTGATCGACTGTGGCACCGAGCGGGTGACCACTTCGCGCAGGCCAAAGCGGGTCAGCAGGAAGAAGAGAACCCCTGACCAGCAGGCGATCCCGAGGCCTGTCTGCCAGCCAATCCCCTCGCTACCTGCCAGCGTGACCCCTACCAGCACCGAGCCGCCAATGCCCGGGCCGACGATAAACGGCAGGTTGGCGTAAAACGCCATCAGCAGCGAACCGACGACGAAGACCAGAATGGTGCCGGTGGTCGCGGCGCCTTTGTCCATCCCGCCGATCGCCAGCAGTCCCGGGATGACCACCAGTAAATAGGCGGCGGCGAGGAAACCGGTGATCCCGGCCAGGCATTCAGTGCGTAGCGTGCCGCCGCGCGAGCGCAGCGCAAAGCGGCGCTCCAGCCAGTTATCGCGGGCGGAAGAGTGAAGTGTGTTATCGGCCATGCTCAGGCTCCCTGAGGATTATTGTTGTGAGGCGTTGGCGCCGGGGTCTCCCGGCAGGCTATCAACGGGTCGACTATCTGGCGGCTGCCGCCGTCGGTGAGACCCAAATCGGTTAAATGCGGCCCGGCGTTACAGGCAAGACAGGTGCCTTCAATAGCCTTGAAGACCCGGTACGGCGGCTCCCAGTCAGCGACTCTGCTGCTCAGATCGCGCAGCTCGCGGAACTGACGCGCCAGCTCGGCGGCCGGCAGATCCGACAGCATGCCGGCAATCGGCATCGCCACATGGGCGAGGATCTCGCCCTGTTGCGTCAGCGCCATCCCGCCGCCGGAGGCGATAAGCTGGTTGGTCGCCAGCGCCATATCCTCAGCATCGCGCCCGAGCACCACCAGATTATGTGAGTCGTGGGAGTAGCTGGTGGCGATGGCGCCACGCAGCTCGCCCCAGCCTTCAAGCAGGGCGATTTGCGGCGTTGCCTGATGGCGGCCGTGGCGGTGCTTGACCCAGATCAGGCTGAAGCCGGCGGGCAGCTGGACCTGGCCGTCGCGGATCTGCACCTCGACCTCACCCCACTGGGTGAAGCGCGCGCCGCGGATATGGCGCAGGCGGGCGACGCCGTGGCGAATGCCCTTGATGCGCAGGATAAAGTCATCGGCGGCGAGGGGGGCTATCTGTAAGGTATCGCGCGGCGGCGTCACGCCCGGCGCCGGGGCGATCGGCTTCAGCAGGCGGCCGGCCTGGGCCAGCCGTTCCCCGCCAACATAGACTTCGCGGGCTGCCAGTTTTTCCAGGGAGTCAAACACCACCAGGTCGGCGCGTCGCCCGGCGGCAATCAGCCCGAGATCGTGGCGCTGCAGACGAATAGCGGCGTTGAGGGTGGCGAAACGCAGCGCGTCGACCGCCGGTAAACCGTATTCGATCAGCAGGTTGAGCAGGGCGATGATCCCGCCTTTCTCCAGCAGCATATCCGGCGGCACGTCATCGGTGCAGACGGTGATCTGCGAGGAGAGGTGCGGCAGCGTTTTCAACGCCGCGACGATATCCGGCAGCAGATAGGGGTGCGAGCCGCGGATCTCGATCGTCAGTCCGGCGCGCAGTTTTTCCAGCGCGTCGTCCGCCGAGGTCAGTTCATGATCGGAGGTGACGCCGGCGGCGAGGTAGGCCTGCAGGTCGGCGCCGCTCAGGCCGCGGGCATGGCCTTCAATCAGTTTGCCGCTGTTGAGACCGGCCTGGACAATCTCCTGCATCCGCTCGCTGCCGTGCAGCACGCCGTGCATATCCATCACTTCCGCCACACCGCGCACTTCCGGCCAGCCGAGCATGGTCTCCATTTCCGCGCCGGCGAAATCGGCACCGGACATTTCGAGGCCGGGGGTGGAGGGGACGCTCGACGGCGCGGCGACCATCACCTGCAACGGCAGGTGGCGGCTGGCGTCTACCGCGTAGCGCACGCCCTCGACGCCGAGGACATTGGCCAGCTCATGCGGATCCCAGAACACCGCGGTGGTGCCCTGGGTGAGGACGATTTCGGCGTAGCGCTCGGGTGGCAGATGCGAGCTTTCGAGGTGCACGTGGGTGTCCATCAGGCCGGGCGACAGATAGCTACCGGCCAGGGAATGCACTTCATGGGCGTCGGCGCGGCTGCCGCGGGGGTGGACGCTGGCGATCATCTCGCCGACGATACCGACGTCAGCGGGGCGAATTTCGCCCGTGGCCATATCGACGATCTGCGCATCGACCAGCAGCAGATCAAACGGGGATTCGCCGCGCGCGGCCTGTACGGCGCGACGGCGGACTTGAGCATTGCTGGACATAACCACTCCGGCACAAGGATAATGCGGATACTCTAGAGGCACAGCAAACGTTTGCCCAGATGAATAAATTTATCACCCGATAAGCTCGGGTTATTGTGCAGGACCACCGTAGCGAACCCGATAATGAAAGAACCCTGGCAGCGGCTGCCCGCGCTCTCACTTAAACAGCTTCAGTATTTCGTCACCCTGGCCCAGCTGCGCCATTTTACCGATACCGCCAGTCGGCTGGCGATTAGCCAGCCGGCGCTGAGCAGCGCCCTGCGGCAGATTGAAACGGTGCTCGGCGGCAAGCTGGTCAACCGCACCGCTTCGGCGGTCACCCTGACTGAGCTGGGGGCGGCGATTTTACCCCACGCCCAGCGGATCCTCAGCGTGGCGCAGGCGGCCTTTTTCGATATGCAGCAGATCGTCGAGGCGGGCGGCGACGGGACGGTGCGCATCGGCCTGGTGCCGTCGGTCAGTTCGCTGCTGTTTCCGCTGCTGCCGCAGACCCTGGCCCAGGCCTTTCCTCGCCTGCGCATTGAATTTCACGATCAGACCAACGATGCGCTTATCCAGGCGCTGCAGCGCGGCGAGATTGATTTCGGCATCGGGGCGATCGACAGCTCACTGCCCGCGGAATTGCTGGTCTATCCGCTGCGCGACGATCCCTTCGTGGCGGTGCTGCACCGCGACGATCCGCTGGCCGCGCAGGCGCATCTGCCGTGGAAACAGCTGGTGGGGCGGGACATTGCCGTCTTCTCGAAGGGCAATATCCAGCGGCTGGTGGCGGCATTAGTGGAGAGCCATCGCCTGACGCTGACCACCCGCTACCAGGTGGACTATATCGAAACCCTGTATGGCCTGGTACGCTCGCGCTTAGCGGTGGCGATTCTGCCGGAGCTGTACACCACCCATCTGCAGGACCCGGCGCTCAAGGTCGCGCAGCTGCAGCAGCCGGCGTTGACCCGCACGGTGGCCCTGATGCGCGGGCCGCAGGCGCTGCCGCCGCTTATCGAAGACTGTTTTTCCCTGCTGCAGGCCGCCTTGCGCTAGGGCAGGTGCTTGATCAGCACGTCTATGGTTAAGTGGTTGATGTACTCCAGCGAGTGTGAGGAAAGGACGCCCAGCAGCCGGTTATGGTGCCCGGCAATAATTAAATCGATCTGCCGCTGTCGAATGCAGGCTTCGACATCTTCAAACCGGCGAGTGGTCACCAGCGAGAGAGTATCCACCGGCAGGGAGACGGTGCAGGCCAGCTCGTTGAGCAGGGCTTTGGCCTGGATCACCTCCTGCGAGACCTGATCGTCGCGCAGGCTGTCGGAAACATAGTTCAGCGCCCGGTAGTCGGTGCTGATGTGGGCGATGGTGATGCGCATGCCGTTCTCTTCTGCCATTCTGGCGGCATGCTCGAGCAGCGGGACGCCGTCCTGACTGCTGTTGATCAGTACCAGCGCATGGTGATAAAGCGCCATGGCGTATATCCTCAGTAGGCTAATTAGCTCATGATGTCATCATTTTCCGCCCGCCAGCAGCGGAATGCAATCTTGCCCGGTCGCTTGATGAGCATGATAGCCGCGAGGGTGTCGTATGCAGGGTTAAAGGCTTGTTGTATGAACCGGTGAGTTGCGGTAAATTCCACAACGCTTAACAATTTCACTATTTTGACTCGGGGTGCCCTTCTTCGTTGAAGGCTGAGAAATACCCGTACCACCTGATCTGGATAATGCCAGCGTAGTCTGGCTGTTATCCATTGAAAATCAAAAGAAATTTCTAGATTTAACGTCCTGTTTTGATAGTTCATTACTCAATGAGGCTTTCAGAATGGGCCACAGAACCATACGTCACACCATCACACGCAACGGGATTTATTACGTCCGTTTCCGGCTGCCCGGTAATAAATATTTCCGCAAGTCGCTGGAGACTGACAGCCACACCCAGGCGCAGTTGCTTATGTCCTTTGCGTCTCCTGTAATTCCTCTGGTTCAACGTGGAACCATCCAACCGGATCACTTCGGTAAGCGTCTTTCTGAATATGGCAATAGCCTGAAACAGCAGAATGAACAATGGCTGGCGCACCAATTTCTGAATGATGAGCAGTGCAATATTCAGCCGATAGTTGCTCAGGAATACCGCAAGGTTGTCACTCCTTCGGGAGATGAGGAAGAACAAATGGAAGCACAACCAAAGGAAGTGCTAACGCTTGCTGGTGCCTGGAACATGTACAAAAAGGAGAAGGCTCAGAACTGGACGAAGGCAATCTCACAGGCCAATGAACGCTTTATGGAAGTGCTGATGATTGTCTTGGGTGCATCCACAGACGTAACTACGATCACCAAACAGGACATTAAGCAGGTGATGGAGGTTATTGAAAACTTGCCTAAGCGTGTTGTTCAGCCTTACCGCTCGATGACTGTTCAGCAATTAATCGAGTGTGATGATGTACCGCCCGAAGATTTGGTTGGCGCTGAGTCTATCCACAAGCATTTGAAGATTTACAAATCGCTCTTCAAAACCTTCCTGACTGATAATAAAGATATTCTTGAGAAGTCTCCAACTGATGGAGTAGTCGCCGCACCGTCGAAAGCGAGGTTTGGAGCATACAGTGCAGCAGAAATGAGAAAATTTGTGGGCTGGGCGCTCCAGCAACCTGACGGATGGCAGAAGTGGATCACCCTGTTGTTGGCGTATACGGGAGCCAGAAGAGGGGAGATCGCCAAGCTGGAGAAATCACAGATCAAATTTGATGAGGATAGCCAGCGGTACTATCTCCTGATCGCGGAAGGGGGGCAGGGCAAAACTGAGAACGCTACACGGCAGGTAGTCATTCATCCTAAGTTAATTGAATGGGGTTTCATGGATTACGTTGATCGCCAATGGAAAGAGCGGATTTTTTCAGAAGTGGCTGGATCGAACATGACGAAGATCGGCAAAGTTTTAGCGGATGTCCGTGATCAACTTGGAATTCCTTATCTTGATGATTATGGGCAGCGGCGGCTGGTACATTCGTTCAGGCACACAATGATCTCAACCTGTTTAGCTGGCTGGGTTGGTAACCTGGCGCACCTGCAACAGGTGGTCGGTCATGAGAAGAGCGGCTCAGGGATCACCAGGCGGTATCTTCATACGTTCCCATTATCTACGGTTTGCTATGTAATAGATGGGTTACGTTGGGAAGCCTAACCAGTCCGGGAAAGGGGCTGGCTCTGCCGTGGTGTTCACCGAGCCATAAATGATCGGTACTCGATAAGAGAACGGTTAACTGACATACCATGATGATGCGCCTATCGGCGCTTGCTATAGTGTCCCATCACGGCGCTAAATGGCTACTATTGTCAAAATACTGGAGGATTTTGAGCTATGAACAAAGCAGCGCCGCTTAAATGCAATAATTCATGCCATGAAGTATCCGGGTTGGATTGAGTTAAAGAGTCCTGTGCAAAAGCCAATTCAGCTTAGTCTTTATGTAAATAGGGCATATTAGTCCTATCTAATTATAACTTTCTCACTTTTCTTTTCTCTCTTTCTTCTAGAGCATTTTTACACCACTCGTCATATGCTATTCTTTCTTTTTCTCTATCACTTGAACTATAGTTATCTGTTTTAATTTTTTTAGACCCTTGTGTAATAGGTCTCCAGTCATCTCTAATTTTTTTAATCTGGTCCGCTATTTGCGTCAGTGGGTTTCGTGCACCTAAATAAGTAACTCCCTCAAATGAGGTCATGTCATATTCGTATTGGTTGAACTCTCTTTCAGACGAGTTGGCTTTCTTTGACCAACTGATTGTTACAGTATAGGTCTTTCCTTTTATCTGATTGTAATCACAGAGGTTACTAGATAAAACCTGACCATTCTTCAATATGCTAATTTTTCTGAATGGTATAGAGTGCTGTCTGGCTTCTCTGTGTTCTGCATTGGTCAAAGGTGGGTCAAAATTAACTTCGATGTTGTAAGCTGGTGCATTACCTGTATTTGCTACATTAATATCAAAATAATATACAGACCAAGCATTAGGTTCAAGAGTCACAACGATATTTGGCTGTGATGAGGCTTCAACCATTCGGGTAGTCTCTCTCGCAAGTAATTTTGTTACGCGCCAAAGGAAAAATGTAGCTACGGCTGTTAGTACTGCTGCGACTGCACTTATGAATGTACTCCATTGTTCAATATGAGATATAAGAATATCAAACATAATGATTTCCTCAGATGGTATATAGAAGGTTTCATAAATAAAAGTTAATGAAATGAGGAGGCTTTAGCCTCCTCTAATCTAAGGAAGGTGCGAACAAGTTCCTGATATGAGATCATCATATTCATCCGGAGCGCATC
>NZ_JBEAFZ010000056.1:0-2688 GCF_040062415.1 Klebsiella sp. GG_Kp173 | reverse complement strand
ACACAACCCGCTACGGGGGAGACTTACCCGAAATCTGATTTATTCAACAAAGCCGAAGGGAGGTCGTATGCAAACAGTGACGCGCTCATGAACGTACTGGATACGATAAACAACTCAGGCAAAGGCAAAGTATGGTTTGCCGGTCGGGGCATCGCACCGGCGTGGTCAATGAAGAGAGATATGCTCTCTCCAGCCTACACAACGAGGTGGGACTCGATACCGATCGCTACACTCTGAGTATCGCAATCAGGAAAAATGCCTTCCGTCTGCTGGTGGTTGATATTTGCTCTGGTGTTACCATTTGGGTATAATGAAAAGACCAAATGGAGGTTTGCTATGAAAACATTTAGTTTGTCCTCAACTCCAGCCAGACCACAGCGCCTCTGGCAGGTTGCCGGGTTAAATAATGCTGATGGCGTAGCGCTTCTGGGCCAAATAAATGAAGGTCTGGACGGGAAGGTGGCGAACCGGATAACTGACTGGGCCAGAATAACCCAGAATGACCTGAGAAAAATGTCCGGTATCCCGTCAACCACATTTAGCCGCAGTGTGAAGGCACGTTTTAACCCGGAACAAAGTGAACGTCTGGTACGTATTATCCGCGTCATTGATCGGGCGGTAGATTTGTTTGAAGGCGACAGGGAAGCCGCACAGAAGTGGTTGAACGAACCTAACCGGGCATTGAGCTGGAAAGTGCCAGCAGACCTGATGGCATCCGAAACTGGAGCCTATGAGGTCATTAAGCTGATTACGCGTCTGGAGCATGGGGTGTACTCGTGATCCTCTACAGGCTGACGAAAACAAAGTATCTTTCTACGGCCTGGACCGGATATGGTGCGAAAGAGGCTGGTGGGCGCTGGAATAGCGTGGGGGTGTCAATGGTATATGTCTCCGAAACGGCTTCACTAACGATGCTGGAGACGCTGGTACACCTGCATGCGGCACAGATAATGGACTCTTTCACGCTACTGAGTATCGATGTGCCTGATGAACTGATCCAAAGCGCAAACATGGATGAATTACCGGACAACTGGGCTGATGAGGATGCGCCTCAGGAACTGGCTGATTACGGAGATGCCTGGTCATTTACCAGGAGCTCGGTTGCACTGCGTGTTCCCTCAGCCTTATCGCCGGTAGAGTTCAATTATCTGTTAAATCCTGAGCACCCTGAGTTTTACGGGATCGTGCAGAAGGCTCAACAGATACCGTTCCGGTTTGATAGTCGTCTTAAACCTGACAGGAAGTGAAGCAAAGGAGGAGAGGGCGTTGTCATGATGCCTGGCGCTCCTGTCCGGTGTCACATAAAAAAGCCCGTCAGCGGCGGGCAAAGACTACACACAGCTATTACAGGATGATTCAGGCAGTTTCTTCGTAAACGTTGTAATCCAGCTTTGCTCCACTGTAATTCTGCAGGCTACGGGCTTTATTCATCGCGCAACTGAACGCATTCGAACGATCGCCTGCACTCCCATTATGCCCATAGCGGGCAATTTCATACGGTTTCTCATAACTGCTTTCTTCCAGCACAATAAAGGCTCCCGGTTCACTGGTCAGCAATTCGAAACCAAGACCTGCGGCCTTTGTATTCCTTAGCTGGTAATATGCAGTGAGTGTCATAATTGATTCCTTAAAATAATACCGATACAAAGATATTTCTACAGGCATTGTTGAGCCTGTAAAATTGCTGATAGTTCAGAGTGACTGTAAGTAATAATAACTTATTCAAGTGGCGCGTCAATTGGCTAAATAACCTTACCTTCATTAAATTTTGAAAGAAATACAATCAGGAAAAGTGACTTTAAAAATCTCTTTCGGATATGACGCTACTGATATCTGATATTGCCTGGAGAATTTTGTCATAGGCGTAGACCTCTATTTGGGCGTAAATCTTCAATCTGGTAGCTGAGTCGTTTGGTTAACATCAGACATGGGCGCAGCCGGCGAACAAGGGGGTTGTTCTGGCACTACATTGCGTCTGCACAGAACCGCTACACTGGACGGCGCAGAAGTGGTAACCGGAGCATATCGACTGAGGGGAAAATTCATGACTGAACTCCAGCAGATGCCGGGATGCAGGGCAGAAACACGGCGGAAACCATCTTAAAAGTTATTAACTTACCAGCTTATTAGCCCTGGGGGGATGGGAGTAAACACGGTATAATGGTGTCGGCGCTTGAGGCTTTTTGCCTCATGATGTTTGAGTGTTTTGATGTTGTGAGGCAGAAAGAAGAAAGCCCCGTAGGACGTTAATTTTCATTAACCAACCACACGAGGCCATCTGCTTGACTAGACACCAACAGAGTAGCCTCTTAGCTGCCGTAAGGCAAGGAGATGTATGGGTCCACCACATATTGCAATTTTTACTCTCACGTAAAATATAGTCCACTGGCGTCATCAGTTCGAGTGATTTATGTGGCCTTTTGCTGTTATACAGCACCAGATATTCAGCCATTCTTTGATTAAACAAATTCAGGTCCTCAAAAAGCAACAATTCATTGAATTCAATAAATTGTTCTCTAAGTGTCCGGTTAAATCGCTCACAGGTCGCATTCATTTTCGGTGTGTACGGATAGGTCCAGATGTGTTTAATCGAGGCTTCCTGTAGCGTTTTATCAAAGTTACCGAGGAACTCCTTACGGCTTTGTTGAATAAATCAGATTTCGGGTAAGTCTCCCCCGTAGCGGGTTG
>NZ_JBEAFZ010000055.1:0-3258 GCF_040062415.1 Klebsiella sp. GG_Kp173 | reverse complement strand
ATCTGGTTAAACGGCAAACTAAGTGGTGGTAAAGACTGACATCGGCATTATTACTATCGCTGTGGAACATCACCCCGACTGGCTTACCACGGGTTTCCCATGCCATTTCCAGTGCTTTCATGGTGAGCCTGCTGTCCGGCGAGAACGACATGGCCCAGCCCACTGGTTTTCTTGCGAACAGGTCGAGAACAACGGCGAGGTACGCCCAGCGCTTACCCGTCCAGAGTAGAGTAAGAGGCAGGGCGTAGTCGGACTATTTCCCTGCCTCTCCTCCCCGAACCGGACGTGCACCTTTCAGCGCATCCGGCTCTCCATTTAAATGCTGGCGAACGCCATTGCCACTTCTGTAAAGCGCGATGTATACGTGTTTCTGGTCTCCGTCCTCAGATAGGGATTACCTTCGGGTAGCCGCCAGCGGAACAGCTTCTTGCCTTGCCCCACCAACCGGTACAGTATTTCGCCGCTGAGCTTGCCGTGATTGGTTTTACCAAATAAAACCCACGTTTTGCTCTGACCCGGTTTCGGTGATTTACACCACCACCTCATCAGGGAAGCGATACCTGTACGGTATTTGCGGGCCAGCCAGTGAGCCAGCTTCCAGAACACGACACGGTCGATATAACTGAAGACTTTGGCCTTAAAATCAACGAACTGATAGAACATGGCCCAGCCTTTCAGTTTTCGGTTGAGTTGTTCAGCCATATCGACTTTGCTTTCACTGTAGTTGCCTGATAACAGTGCTGTCAGCGATGCGGCGAAGTTTCTGGCTTTCTCCTGCGGGATCGTTGAGACCACTCGCATCTCGCCATAACGACTGCGTTTGCGAATGATCCTGTGCCCCAGAAAGATAAAGCCGTCATTAACATGGGTGATTTTAGTCTTATCCATGTTCAGCCTGAGTTTCAGACTGCCTTCGAGCACACCCCGACACTCCTCCCTGATGGCTTCCGCCTGTGCTTTGGTGCCTTTGACGATGAGGACAAAATCATCGGCATAGCGGCAGTACGCCACCGCGGGTTTCCACTGCCAGTTTTCTCTGACCGCCGTACTTCGGCCCCGTTGGATACTGTTATTCCAGTACCACCGATCTTTTCTGGCTTTCCCGCTCAGGTAGCGCTCATGCAGGTATTGATCGAACTCATTCAGCATGATGTTCGATAATAGCGGCGATATAACACCGCCCTGTGGTACACCTTCACTGGCCGCCCGAAAGAGACCGACATCGATATGTCCCGCCTTGATGGTTTTCCACAGCAGAGTCATGAAACGTGCGTCACTGATCCTGCGGCGTACAGCCTTCATCAGCAGTCGATGATGTACGGTGTCGAAGTAACTGGACAGGTCGCCTTCAATCACCCAGCGTCCCCGGGTTTCACCACAGTCTGTGAGCTGTAATTTCACCGTGCGGATCGCGTGGTGGACACTGCGCTCAGGCCGGAAGCCATATGAGAGCGTATGAAAATCACTCTCCCATATCGGCTCCATCGCCATCAGCATGGCCCGCTGAACAATACGATCCCGCAACGCGGGGATACCCAGTGGTCGCAGTTTGCCGTTGCTTTTAGGGATGTAAACCCGTCTGGCGGGCAAGGGCTGGTAGTGGCCTGAGAGTAATTCATCCCTGAGGATTTGCAGCTCAACAGCCAGTCTGGCCTGTAGCATTGTTTTGTTCACGCCATCAACGCCGGGGGTATGGGCCCCCTTTGATGAAAGCGTGATCCGCGCCGCTTCAGCCAGCCATTCTGGTTGTGTTATCAGACGCAGCAGCCGTTGAATCCGTAGGGACGGATCGGTGGCTGCCCATGTGGCAAGCTTGCGTTGCATTTCGCTGATTATCAAAGGTCTTCACCTCGTTAGGTCAGTTAATTCACGTCGCAAACACATTCAAACTGCTTCCCTTCGCCATGTAATGGGCTTTCCCCATCGCGGACTACTACGGAAGCTCCGCCAGCCAGCGCGTCATCGGAGCCATGCCCCCTTAACATCCGTCGCTGACCTTCCCCGGTTTACCTGCCTGGACTCAGGCATACTGAGGAGGCTGCCCGTCGCACTCTTTATCCTTGCTTGCCGCAAGTTGGCAGAAGTCAGCAACGCAAGCGTGATAGACGCTGCTGCCCCGGTGTTTCGCATACATGTCAAAACACCTTCGACCGGCAGTGCTTACGTATCACTGCCAGTTCCTCCTGCACGGCCTGTCAGATCACGTAGGCCGTGGTGACGTTTTCAACCCACAGAGGCGGATTAACGGGTTCATGTTCTTCAGCCTTTCAGTACTTAACCTTGAGGATCATCTCGGCTTAGTGATCTCGCCTCAATCCCCGTTGTCAGCGGGTTACATCACCCTGCGGGCATGCCGCAGGTCACTGCCGCTCAGGTTCTCCACCGTCACACCCGGTGGGATTGTTGGGTTTCTCATCGTGAGTTACCGGTTCAATATTCCAGACAGACTCGCGGTTCATTTAAGCATCCATGCCCGCCCTGAACTCCGGGCACACTATAGGTCACATCACCGCACCACACCTGATTTGGTTCCGTTACGGCGAACTGTCGCTCAAGATGATTCGGGATAGCAACGTGCTCATGACCACCACGCTTATACCGGTGAGTCGACTGCTGGCAACTGACCAGCCCCAGCTCTTTCATGAGTCTGCCAGCAAGCCAGCGCCCCATCTGGTATCCTCTCTGGGTTGCCATTGTGGCGATGCTTCTTGCTCCGGCAGAGCCGTGGCTGATGCCATGCAGTTCAAGTACCTGACTGCGTAATACAGCCCGTCTGCCGTCTGGCTTTTCAGGACGGTTTTTCCAGTATTTGTAGCTGCTGCGATGAACCCCGAACACATGGCAGAGAGTGGCCACAGGATAACGCGCCCTGAGTTTCCCGATTATCGAGAACTGTTCAGGGAGTCTGACATCAAGAGCGCGGTAGCCTTTTTTAATATTTCATTTTCCATTTCAATACGTTGTAGCTTTTTTCTGAGCTCACGGATTTCAATTTGTTCCGGGGTAATGGGGGAGGCTTTTGGTGTTTTGCCCTGCCGTTCATCACGTAATTGTTTCACCCATCGCGTCATTGTGGAAAGGCCGACATCCATAGCGCTGGCTGCATCTGCCACGGTATAGTTCTGGTCAACGACCAGTTGAGCGGATTCGCGTTTAAACTCTGCGCTGAAATTTCTTTTTTTCATTATGGCACCTGTGTTGTTCGTAAGCGTACAGCGTGAACCGTCTGGTCATAATCTGAAGCATCCGACAAAGTGG
>NZ_JBEAFZ010000054.1:0-3699 GCF_040062415.1 Klebsiella sp. GG_Kp173 | reverse complement strand
GTTCTGTTAAATTTCGGCAGATATTGGCTCATCATTGATGGTCAAAAAATGAGCCCAACGTACAATAATTTTCGATATCCAAACTGACCCCATTAACGCCTCATAGCCAGTTGAACTTTGCTACTCTGTTAGAGGTAGTGCCTTCTATCCAGTGCGGCTTTAATTAATGGAATAAATGATTATGAGTGATAATGATACAATCCCGAAGAAGTCTACAAGCCAGATTAACAAAGCGGTATTCTTTACATCTGCTTTGCTGATTTTCCTTCTTGTCGCCTTTGCCGCGGTATTCCCGGATGTCGCCGACAAAAATTTTAAACTACTACAGCAACAAATCTTCACGAATGCCAGCTGGTTCTACATCCTTGCTGTGGCCCTGATTTTACTAAGTGTCACGTTCCTTGGACTCTCACGCTACGGTGATATCAAGCTGGGACCGGACCATGCGCAGCCTGATTTCAGCTACCACTCCTGGTTTGCGATGCTTTTTTCGGCAGGGATGGGGATCGGCCTGATGTTCTTTGGCGTTGCCGAACCTGTAATGCATTATCTTTCGCCACCCGTTGGCACGCCAGAAACCGTTGTGGCAGCCAAGGAAGCAATGCGTCTGACCTTCTTCCACTGGGGACTGCACGCATGGGCAATTTATGCCATTGTGGCGCTGATCCTGGCGTTCTTCAGTTACCGTCACGGTCTGCCTTTAACTCTGCGCTCCGCACTCTATCCCATTATTGGCGATCGCATATACGGGCCTGTAGGCCATGCGGTTGATATTTTCGCTGTTATCGGCACGGTCTTTGGCGTCGCGACATCGCTGGGTTACGGTGTTTTGCAGGTGAATGCCGGTTTGAACCATCTTTTCGGGGTGCCCATCAATGAAACGGTGCAGGTTATTCTGATCGTGGTCATCACGGGGTTAGCGACGATTTCAGTGGTGTCCGGCCTGGATAAGGGAATACGTATCCTGTCTGAGCTCAATCTGGGTCTGGCGTTGTTGCTCCTGGCGCTGGTCCTGTGCCTGGGACCAACCGTGCTTCTGCTGAAGTCATTTGTGGAAAATACGGGCGGTTATCTTTCGGAACTGGTGAGTAAAACGTTCAACCTTTACGCGTATGAGCCTAAGTCGAGCAACTGGCTGGGGGGCTGGACATTACTGTACTGGGGATGGTGGCTTTCATGGTCGCCGTTTGTGGGGATGTTCATCGCCCGGGTCTCCCGCGGGCGAACCATTCGCGAGTTTGTCACCGGCGTGCTGTTTGTTCCCGCGGGTTTTACGCTCATGTGGATGACGGTGTTTGGTAACAGCGCGATCTATCTCATTATGAACCAGGGGGCCACAGACCTCGCCAATACTGTTCAGCAGGATGTGGCGCTGGCCCTGTTTAATTTCCTGGAACATTTCCCGTTCTCTTCCGTGCTGTCATTCATCGCAATGGCGATGGTCATCGTCTTCTTTGTCACGTCTGCTGATTCGGGGGCAATGGTTGTTGATACTCTGGCATCAGGTGGAGTGGCAAACACACCCGTCTGGCAGCGAATATTTTGGGCCTCGCTAATGGGCATTGTCGCAATTGCGCTTCTCCTTGCCGGAGGGCTAAGTGCGCTGCAAACAGTGACAATAGCGAGTGCATTGCCCTTCTCAGTGATCTTACTGATATCCATATACGGACTTTTAAAAGCTTTGCGCCGGGATTTGACCAAGCGTGAAAGCCTGAGCATGGCGACAATTGCTCCTACGGCTGCACGTAACCCAATTCCCTGGCAGAGAAGGTTACGCAATATCGCCTATCTGCCGAAGCGATCTCTTGTGAAACGTTTTATGGACGACGTCATCCAGCCCGCCATGACGCTGGTTCAGGAAGAGCTGAACAAGCAGGGGACGATAAGCCACATCAGTGATGCAGTCGACGATCGTATTCGTCTTGAAGTCGATTTGGGTAACGAGCTGAATTTTATATATGAAGTGAGGCTTCGCGGGTATAGCTCACCGACCTTCGCGCTCGCCGCGATGGATAATAATGAGCAGCTGACTGAACAACATAGATATTATCGCGCTGAGGTTTATCTCAAAGAAGGCGGTCAAAATTATGATGTGATGGGCTGGAACCAGGAACAGCTGATTAATGACATACTGGACCAGTACGAAAAACATCTGCACTTCCTGCACCTGGTTCGTTAATAGCAACATGCCGTCCTGGGGGCGGCAATTATTTATCCCGGCCGCAATATGAGGAATGCAGAATGATTTCACGCTGGAAATGGATTCTGAAGCAGACATTTAAAAAGCTATGGTTCAGGGCAACGTTATTCGCCATTGTCGCGATCATAACGGCCCTTTTATCAATTCTTTTTAAATCAATGATACCTGAGTCGGTTTCCGTGAAGGTTGGTGCGGAAGCAGTCGATAACATTCTGAACATACTGGCATCGAGTATGCTGGCAGTGACCACTTTTTCGCTGAGTATCATGGTCACAGCCTACGGTTCAGCCACTACTAATGTGACTCCCAGAGCTACGCGTTTAGTTGTTGAAGACGTAACCACACAAAATGTACTGGCCACCTTCATCGGTTCTTTTCTCTTCAGTCTGGTAGGGATTATAGCCCTCAGTATGGGAGCTTATGGAGAAAGGGGGAGAGTCATTTTATTCATTGTCACACTGGTTGTCGTTGCCTTAATCCTCATCACATTGCTTCGCTGGATACAGCATTTGACCTCTCTGGGGAGGGTAGGTGAGACAACGGCAAAAGTAGAACAGGCGGCCATCGAAACATTTATTGCGAGAGCAAGAAATCCCTGTCTCGGCGGATATCCATGGCTTGAGAACAATGAACAGCCGAAAGGAACGGTTGCAGTTTATCCGAAGAAGATTGGCTATGTTGAATATATTGATATGGTGAAACTTAGCAAGCTGCTGACCAATGATCCCCGTCATGTATACCTTGTGGCGCAGCCAGGCAGTTTCATACATCCATCCATGCCCGTTTTGTACCTGAGTCAGGGCCAGGAGTCATCAATCAGCGCCGATTTACTTGAGACGATTATTGTCTCGGATGTACGTTCATTTGCTCAGGATCCCCGATTTTGTCTTAGCGTCATGGCAGAAATAGCCTGCCGGGCCCTTTCCCCCGCAGTGAACGATCCTGGGACCGCCATTGATGTCATTGGCAGAGGTGTTCGTATACTTTCCACTTACGCGCAGAATAAATCTGATGAAGTAGAAGTGAAATATCCTTCAGTTCATGTTGCACCACTTCAGAATAACGATCTACTGGAAGACTTTTTCTCACCTGTCGCGCGCGATGGTGCCAGTATGAGGGAGATTCAGATAAGAGTCCTTAAAGGACTGTCTATGCTGAGTAAGGGTTGGCCTGGGATATTTTCTGAGGCCGCGCATAATTTAGCATTTGAAACATTAGAGCATGCAACACGTGCTGACCATACAGACTCTGACAGATATCTAATAAAATCAATTTATTATAATTTATTTAGTGGCGAAGATTCTAATAAAAACCATAGTTGCGGAGCAAGCGATTCGGTTGTTGGCAAGTAAAGGGCAAAGCATTCGCGTGAGAATGGGCGTCTGCTTTGTGCTGTGAGTTCAACGGGTCGATGCAACGCTATCCTTAATCAAGGGTTGACCTGCCCCAGAGTTAGATACAACCTTCAGTTAGTAATGTCGGTTGGTTTTTCTTCATAT
>NZ_JBEAFZ010000053.1:0-3960 GCF_040062415.1 Klebsiella sp. GG_Kp173 | reverse complement strand
CCCCTGGATCAATTTTCAACCGCTGGGGTGGATCAGTTTTGCACCGTTGGTAACAGTTAAAAACGTATTCATGCTGCTTGCCCCGCCATCCAAGCCCCAATGACCGCACGATCGTGTTGTCCATACAGACTGGTATCCATAATTTTTCCGCGATAAAACACCACCACGCGATCTGCCACAGCTAGAACTTCATCGAGTTCCGAGGAGATAAGTAATACACCGACACCGCGATCCCGAGCCGCGGTGATATGGCGATATACCGCCGCCACCGCCCCGACGTCCAAGCCACGCGTCGGCTGGGCCGCCATCAGCAACACCAGAGGATCAAGCGTTAATTCACGTGCCAGTACCGCTTTTTGCTGATTACCCCCGGATAATCCACCAAAAGAGACGTCCATACCTGCCGCGCGAATATCAAAAAGGGTAATCAGGGCTTGGGCCTGTTCACGCATTTTACCCCGCTGTAAAAATCCCCAACGGGCATATCGTTCTCGATGGTTCAGCAACAAATTCTCCAGCAGGCTCATGTCGGTAATACACCCCAGTGCATGGCGATCTTCCGGCACAATACCTACTCCCGCCAGGGTAATTTGCCGAGGCGTTGCGCCGGTCAAATCCTTGCCTGCGACATACATCTTTCCATTACTGACCGGCTGCATACCGGCCAGCACTGCACCCAGTTCACTCTGTCCATTACCCTCCACTCCGGCAATAGCGACAATCTCTCCCCGATTGACGACCAGTGTGCAATTATCTAACCGCGTGACGCCCAGAGAATCGCGCACGGTCAGGCCATTGAGCTGCAGTACCTCTTCACTCAAGGCATAGCGCTTCGCCTGTGGCCCATTGGGCTCAGGTGTCCATGCCGATGCATGCTCCTGCCCTGGACGGTCAATCATCGCTCGGACGAGGCGATCGATCTCCAGGGCGGGTTGCGCAGAGGTCCTCACGACTCTGCCGCTTTGTAATACCGTAGCTCGAGAGGCAATACGCTGAATTTCAGCCAATTTATGCGTCACCAGCACCACCGCACATCCTTGCTGCGCTACGCGTTCGCACACCGACAGCAGCGCATCGATCTCAGTTGGGAGCAATACGGCCGTCGGCTCATCGAGGATTAACACACTCGGCTGACGTAGTAAGCATTTGACGATCTCCACCCGCTGCCGCTCACCGACCGATAATGTGGAAACAATGGCCTGTAAATTGAGATCGAGGCCCAGACTCTGTAGCGTTTGCATAATACGCTGAAGCTGCTGATCGGCGTTGATCCAGCCTTTAACCTGCCCTAGCAGTAGGTTATCGAGTACTGTGACGTTATCCACGAGACTAAAATGCTGATGCACCATTGCAATTCCAGATAACAGCGCATCTTGGGGCTTTGTGGGGGGGTAGGGCTTACCCGCCCGCAGCATCACACCGCTGTCAGGCTGATGGACGCCAAAAATAACGTTACACAGCGTTGACTTACCTGCCCCATTCTCACCGAGCAGGCAGTGAACTTCGCCAGGCAACAGATCCAAAGTGACATTGGACAGCGCCTGAAACGAACCAAAATATTTATCAATGCCCTGCAACGACAGCGCGGGGATCGGTACTGCGAGCGTGTCAGCCATACTCACTATCCTTCCAGCACGTGAATTTTGCCGCTTTGAATATCCTGTTTAATCTGTTTGAGTTTGGCATCGATCTCAGGCGTTGAGCTGCAAACAACCATGTCTGATGCCTCCGACCCCATCGCCAGGCCAAAGGCTTTATAGCCCGGTTGCCAAGTGTGTTTCTCTAGTTGGTCAATGGCGTACTGCACCTGATAGCCCACCCCCGTTACGCTATAGCCCACGTAGAGTGGATCTGTCCCACAGCGATTGGTATAGCTACCGATGATATGAGTATTTTTCTCTCGGGCAGCTTGCTCTAAGCGTAAGCGTCAAGTCACTACCGCCTGTGATTCCAGTCCCGGGATCGCTAGCTTAGAGCTCCGTCTAATTTAGAAGGAGTTCTGTTCATGGAAAATGCTGCCAACTGGCGAACTGAATCGCGTACCGTCTATTCCAGTGACTTCAAACTTCGGATGGTCGAACTGGCTTCACGACCAGATGCCAACGTCGCACAACTGGCGCGGGAACATGGCGTTGATAATAATCTCATTTTTAAGTGGCTACGCCTCTGGCAGAGAGAGGGGCGAATCTCTCGTCGAATGCCTGCAACTATCGTGGGGCCGGTGGTACCTCAATCTCTTCCGGCTTCTCCGACTCTGTTGTCCGTCGACGTTATCAACGACCCGTTGCCCGCAGCAGAGAATGACACTCTGTGTACGTTCTCCTCCGCTCACGCCAGCGCCACTTCCTGTCATGTTGAGTTCCGCCACGGCAAAATGACGCTGGAGAACCCGTCGTCAGAGTTGCTGACTGTGCTGATCCGCGAACTGACCGGGAGGACACAATGATATCCCTCCCGTCAGGCACCCGCATCTGGCTGGTCGCCGGGGCCACGGATATGCGTAAATCCTTCAACGGGCTGGGCGAACAGATACACCACGTTCTGGATGAGGATCCCTTCTCCGGCCATCTGTTTATCTTCCGGGGACGCCGTGGCGATACCGTGAAAATACTCTGGGCTGATGCTCATGGTCTGTGCCTGTTTATCAAACGCCTGGAAGAGGGACAGTTCGTCTGGCCTGCTGTACGCGACGGCAAAATCGCGATCACCCGCTCACAACTTGCCATGCTCCTTGATAAGCTGGACTGGCGCCAGCCAAAAATACCCCGCCTTAACTCACTGACAATGTTGTAAAAAGAGCATGATCGCATTATAAATGGGGTCATGAGTCAGGACTATCTCGCCCGTATCGCTGCGCTGGAAGACACGCTTCGCCAGAAAGACAGTCAGCTCAGTCTCGTTGCAGAGACTGAGTCGTTCCTGCGTTCTGCACTGGCCCGCGCAGAAGAGAAAATAGAGAACGAAGAGCGCGAGATAGAGCATCTGCGGGCACAGATAGAAAAACTGCGTCGAATGTTGTTCGGTACCCGCTCCGAAAAAATTCGCCGACAGGTTGAAGAAGCCGAAGCCCTGCTGAAACAGCAGGAGCAGCAAAGCGATCGCTACAACGGACGGGAAGACGATCCGCAGGTACCTCGGCAGTTACGTCAGTCCCGCCATCGTCGCCCGTTACCGGCACACCTTCCCCGCGAGATACATCGGCTGGATCCTGCGGAAACCAGCTGTCCGGAATGCGGCAGCGGTATGGCGTACCTCAGTGAAGTCAGCGTGGAGCAGCTGGAACTGGTCTCCAGCGCCCTGAAAGTGATCCGCACGGTCAGGGTGAAAAAGGCCTGCACCCGATGTGACTGTATCGTTGAAGCACCTGCGCCATCACGTCCCATCGATCGGGGTATCGCCGGGCCGGGTCTGCTGGCCCGCGTGTTAACGGCCAAATACTGCGAACACCTGCCGCTGTATCGCCAGTGCGAAATCTTTGCCCGTCAGGGCGTGGATCTGAGCCGGGCTCTGCTCTCCAACTGGGTGGATGCCTGTTGCCGGTTAATGGCCCCGCTGGATGAGGCTCTTTACCACTACGTGATGGACTGCCACAAACTGCATACGGATGACACTCCGGTTCCGGTGCTTGCACCGGGCAGAAAGAAGACGAAAACCGGGCGTATCTGGACGTATGTACGTGACGACAGAAGCGCAGGTTCATCAGATCCGCCAGCGGCATGGTTCGCCTTCTCGCCAGACCGGCAGGGAAAACATCCTCAGCAACACCTTCGCCACTATCATGGTGTGCTGCAGGCGGATGCCTTCGCAGGCTACGATCGGTTGTTCAGTCCGGAACGTGAAGGAGGGCCGCTGACAGAAGCCGCATGTTGGGCCCATGCCCGCCGAAAAATCCATGATGTCTATACAAGCACTCACACAGCGACAGCAGAAGAAGC
Organism: Klebsiella sp. GG_Kp173; assembly: GCF_040062415.1. Classification (NCBI taxonomy): domain Bacteria; kingdom Pseudomonadati; phylum Pseudomonadota; class Gammaproteobacteria; order Enterobacterales; family Enterobacteriaceae; genus Klebsiella; species Klebsiella sp. GG_Kp173. The sequence goes on along the minus strand of NZ_JBEAFZ010000053.1, from coordinate 25 downwards.
CCTGAAACGTATCGGTGAGCTGTAC
>NZ_JBEAFZ010000052.1:0-4052 GCF_040062415.1 Klebsiella sp. GG_Kp173 | reverse complement strand
CAGTCGGACTGAACGGGGGGTTCGTGCATACAGTCCAGCTTGGAGCGAACTGCCTACCCGGAACTGAGTGTCAGGCGTGGAATGAGATAAACGCGGCCATAACAGCGGAGTGACACCGGTAAACCGAAAGGCAGGAACAGGAGAGCGCACGAGGGAGCCATCAGGGGGAAACGCCTGGTATCTTTATAGTCCTGTCGGGTTTCGCCACCACTGATTTGAGCGTCAGATTTCGTGATGCTTGTCAGGGGGGCGGAGCCTATGGAAAAACGCCCCGGCGGGGTGTGGCCTTTTCGCTCTTGTCCTTAGCTTTCGTTATGCTTACCGTTAGGTTATCTGCTTATCTTCCCTCCGCTCGCCGCAGACTCATGACCGAACGGAGTGAGCGAATGAGCGAGGAAGCGGAAAACCATCAGAACGTACAGTAAGCACTTTCGCGCCGGGGCCTTCATGAACAAACAACAAAAGACAGCCGTTAACATGGCTAAATTCATCCAGGATCAGTCCCTGCTTCTTCTGGACAGGCTTAATGAGCTGGATCTGGATCATGAGGCTGATTTCTGCGAGAAACTCCATGAGGATGCGGAACGCCTTTACCGAAGCCTGTCAGCGCGCCTGAATGAGCAGCAGGACGGTGCGTAATGGCTCCGTTGTGGGTATTACCGGAGTAATACCGGCATCGCCTTAATTTTCATTGTCTTGGCGCTTAATATTATTACCCCGGTAATACCCAGAATTCCTTTATTTTTTCTTTTTTATTTATTTTTCATGAAGTTGCGATGAAAATCGCAGCTGCGTTAGGTGTATGTCATTTTTTAGTATATAAAACGACCACTCCCGAGTGCTGGCGCCGCAGGTTAAGGATGATTCTGGCTAAAAAGCGTCCTTTTCCGGGAAAGGGTCATGCTCGTATGACCCTATGGGTTCAGCGACTACACATAAACTACAAAATTGCATCTGCTTTTACCCCAGAACGCGGGTGTACAACAGAATTACATCAAAAGTACATCAAAATTACATCACTTTTACGTCAGATCGCGGGTGTACAACAGAATTACATCAAAAGTACATCACTTTTACGTCACTTTTACATCATTTTTACGTCAGATCTGACCTCTGAACTATTCGTACATCCGCCCCCTCTTCCTGGGCCTCCTGCACGTGCTGAAAATGGTTTTTCCGGCTGTGCCGGCAACGCCTCACGGCCACGCAATAAATTGCGTCCCCGTTCACCGTTTTCGGATAAGAAGAACATCGGAAACAGGACTTACCCCGGCTGAATGGCGTGAATTTCCGCGCTATGCACTTGCGCGCATACTCATGCATGCCGTAAAAACAGAGCCTGCGCGTTTCTGGCGGGTTTTCGGGTGGTTTGTTGCCTGTTTTACCGGTTTCCCGTCAGAAACGCCCTGAGGGCCTCTCAGGCGGTGCGGGCAACAGATGTTATGGTAAATTATCCGCTTGTCTGAAAGCTGGCTGGCGAATCAACCAAGGGAAGGAGAACAGACCTGATGACCATTTTAGTGACGATACAGGCCCAGCTCGTTGTCGGGGAGGAGCAGGTGATAAAGAGCCTGGCTCCTGAGGGCATGCTGGCCGCCGTGTTCGAAGATGATGGCCGGACCGGGTATTTCTATGCGCTCGATGAGTCCGTCGAGGGAAACCCGATTATGGATGCAGTACACATCTACAATGCCGAAGACGTTTCAGACGGCCACATTCCTTCTGACGTTAAAATTGGCTGGTCAGAAGACAGTCAGAAGTGCGTACTGCTGATCAATGGATACCCGCACGGGGCATTCGATTTCGTGGGAAAAAACGGGTACTGCAGGAGTGGTTATCCTCCCCCTATAAACACGGTGTGGTCTCTTTCCGGGCATGAGTGGAGCGACTTGGTGGATGATTTTTTCCGGTGAATTACGGCAGGCTATAGCCTGCCATTATGGTTCGAACAACGGATGTTATGGTAAATGGAGTAGCTGATAGTTCGATAAAAAAATGTCACAAAGCTATCTTTATGATTTAAAAGGATTAAATAATTATAAAGACGATATTTCTTTGTGCTTAATTTAAAGTAAGTAATTAACTATCTGATTTTTAATTGTTTTTTATAGTCATTTTTTTTAAAAAGCCTGCGCGCTATTACACGTAGTGTAATGTTATAAATAGCGTAGTGTGACAGAAATAAGGTGAGGCTATGAAAAAAAGTGTTGTTAGACAAGTGCTTGAAATGAGCGGGCCATGCATCTCTTCAGATCTTGCAGAGAGAATTCAGTGGCAACATCCCTCAATGTCCCCTGAAGCGATACGTAAAATGATCTCGCGAAGCACGGACATAGGTAAGCTGCCATTTTTGAAATTCAGCCATAACAGGAGATTCATTTATCTAAAAGATGATTTTGGCAGTTTCAAATTTTGGCGAGCTCTCGAAAAGTGCATGTACGAAGCAAACTCAACTTACTCACACGCGATACTTGCCGTAATAAATAATGGCGGTTATTTGAAGGTGAAAGATTTTGGGATTGTGTCTGGATCTCCTATAAAACAAGCTAAACATTTAAGTTATGAAACAGTTCTAAGAAATCTACTTTCGGCAAAAATACTTAGAGCTGTGTATATTGATGGAGTTGGTGATTGCGTACTGATAAATAACAACATAGCCAACGATGTTAATATTAGAACAATGGCAAATTGCGAATCCTTTTTTGACAAACCAATATTGGAGCTTGTTAAAGCTTGGTTGAGGAATTTAGGCCTAGTCGCTTTTAATCAGATAAAAACAAAATACGATGGGGAGGGAAATCCAGTTGTAGGCTCTTTTGAATGGGATATGACCGCTCCAAGTTACGTTTCCCCTCTCGCTGAATATGTCGGCGGAAAACTGATGCCTGGTTTCGTTGCCTGTGATTTTTCTCTCGGCTTTAATCGTGATGAAATTACTACCGCTGCAGCAGAAACATTCATTAGAAAAGTCCAGATGACCAAGTCTTCTCGAGCGAGTCAGAGGATAATGTTTGTTATTTTCGCAAGGCGTTTCGGCAAAATAGCCTTCAATAAGTTGAGAAGTGAGGGGGTTCTGGCTGTAACTATAGCAAATGCGTTTGGTAATAAAGTTGATGAAAGCTTAACCAGGTTGTCGAGGGTGATTCAGGGTTCTTTGTCCATTGAAAAGCATCCAGATGAGTTGCTTCAGATGGTTAAAGATCTGGAGTCTGTTTCTGGAGAGAATGGCAATTTGAGAGGGTATATTTTTGAGCTTTTTGTATCCTCGCAAATTTCTAATTTTTATGGTCTTGGTAATATTTACATTAATAGAGAGTATAAGATAAATGGTAAGCATGCAGAAGCTGATGTTGTATTAGAGAGTAGTGACGATATTTATATAATAGAGTGCAAGAATGTTAAGGTCTTACCTTCAACTGAACTTACGCGTTGGATGAAAGAAAGGGTTCCAACTATAAACTCTTACTATAAAATAAATAATTTAGAAAAAAAGAATATCCACCATTATTTGTGGGTTACAGGTAATGTGTACAACAAAGATTTAAAAAGGTTAGACTCTTTTAAGAATAATAATAAGAATATCGATGTTGATTATTTGTTTGGTGAGCATTTGGATGATTTCTTTTACAAGAAAAAGCGGGTGTTCAACTTATATAGAAAAGTCATTTCACCTGATTATAAAAAAGGCGTAATGCCTGATTTTGAGTTAGAGGACGATTTTTTCTAGCTACTGCGTTTCTTGACGATGGCGCTTTGAAAGGCGTATCTTCCATCTCTGAAACGAAAAAACCACCCGGCAAGGTGGTTTTTCGAAGGTTCAGGAAACCGGCAAGTTTCTGAACCGTGGTAACTGGCTTAAACGGAGCGCAGTGACCAAATCTGTCCTTCCAGTGTAGCCGTAGTCAGGTCAACACTTCAAGAACTCTGTGTATGCTTGTACACGCCTCTCCGCTCCGTAAACCAGATACCAATGGCTGCTGCCAGTGGCGTTTTGTCGTGTCTTTCCGGGTTGGACTCAAGACGATAGTTACCGGATAAGGCGCAGCAGTCGG
>NZ_JBEAFZ010000051.1:0-4092 GCF_040062415.1 Klebsiella sp. GG_Kp173 | reverse complement strand
TGGGGACCTCACCCTTACCAAGGGTGCGCTCTACCAACTGAGCCATATCAGCACGTCTGGAGCGGGCAGCGGGAATCGAACCCGCATCATCAGCTTGGAAGGCTGAGGTAATAGCCATTATACGATGCCCGCATCCTGAAACTCGGCTACCCAGTTCTTTCTGTAATACTAAAAAGACTGCTCTCTTTAGTATTGAGCTGATTAGTTTACCCAACCAACTCCGGCTACGCAAAGCGTCGCCAGAAAGTGGTGGTGGGGGAAGGATTCGAACCTTCGAAGTCGATGACGGCAGATTTACAGTCTGCTCCCTTTGGCCGCTCGGGAACCCCACCCAAATTGTTATGGTGCCGACTACCGGAATCGAACTGGTGACCTACTGATTACAAGTCAGTTGCTCTACCTACTGAGCTAAGTCGGCATCAAGTAGCGCGCATTCTAGGGAGAGGAGCGAGTTCATGCAACTAAAAATTTGCATAAAACGTTCTCTTGCTCACATTTTGTGCTCTTACGCGAAAAAACGGTGTAATTTCAAACAGAGGAGTGCAAATAATCGCCAGCAAACGGGCCCATCAGGCGCGGTTTCGGTCAGCCACGTTTACCAGGAACGTATGCTGACCGTAAACTGAAAGGCAGCAGGCCGTTAGCACCATCCTGTTAGCAAAGGCCATGCTTTGCAAAGCATAAGAAACTTATTCCTCTCTTGTGACGCTGGCGCGAGAAAGCGGCATTCAATGAGTTTTTTTCTTATTATTCCCGGCAATCTGGTGTTACCCTCCTGCCCATTGTCCTGATTAACTCGTGTGAAGCATCGCCGTTTCAACGTATTCGGTGATGGTAAGAACATGCTTATGAGCCAAAAAGAGCAGACGTTAATGACACCGTACCTACAATTTAACCGCCACCAATGGGCTGCACTTCGTGATTCTGTCCCGATGACGTTAACCGAGGAAGAAATCACGCGGTTAAAAGGCATCAACGAAGATCTCTCTCTGGAAGAGGTTGCTGAGATCTATTTGCCGCTGTCGCGTTTGCTCAACTTCTATATCAGTTCTAACCTGCGTCGTCAGGCTGTTCTCGAACAATTTCTTGGCACCAACGGTCAGCGAATTCCCTATATTATCAGTATCGCTGGCAGCGTTGCGGTAGGAAAAAGCACCACCGCCCGTGTACTGCAGGCCTTGCTGAGCCGTTGGCCGGAGCATCGCCATGTCGAACTCATTACCACTGACGGATTTTTGCACCCTAACTCAGTTTTGAAAGAACGTGGGTTAATGAAGAAAAAAGGCTTTCCGCAGTCCTATGATATGCATCGGCTGGTGAAGTTTGTCTCCGATCTCAAATCAGGGGTACCACAGGCAACTGCACCGGTTTATTCCCATCTAATTTATGATGTTATTCCCGATGGCGATAAAACCGTCGCGCAACCGGATATTCTCATTCTTGAAGGACTGAATGTTCTGCAAAGTGGAATGGATTATCCACACGATCCGCATCATGTATTCGTATCGGATTTTGTCGACTTTTCTATTTATGTCGATGCCCCGGAAGAATTATTGAAAAGCTGGTATATCAACCGCTTTCTTAAATTCCGGGAAGGGGCATTTACCGACCCGGATTCTTATTTCCATAATTACGCCAAGCTGTCGAAGGAAGAAGCGGTCGAAATTGCCACCTCGCTTTGGAATGAGATTAACCTAATGAATCTCAAGGAAAACATCCTTCCAACTCGCGAGCGCGCCAGCCTGATTATGACCAAGAGCGCCAATCATTCTGTTAATCAGGTACGCTTACGTAAATAAAGCAAAGGGAGCCGGAGCTCCCTTTTTTATTCTGCGCTGCGCAATGATATTTCACCACCAACCCAGGCTTTTATCACACCATCCTGCTCCAGCAATAGCGCACCCTGGGCGTCAATGCCGCGGGAAATGCCATAAATTTCTTTATCACCGATAATCAGTTTTACCGGACGATGAATAAAGTTATCCAGTTTTTCCCAGCGCGGCAGATAAGGAGCCAACCCTTCCTGCTCGAACAGCTCCAGTCCCAGGCGCAGCTCTTTAATCAGGCGCGCGGCGAGGAGATTACGGTCGATGACCACCCCCGCTTCCTGAAGACTGATCCAACCCTGATTGACGACATCAGACTCCACACGACGCATCACAAGGTTGATACCCGCGCCGCTGACGATTTGTGCGGCATCGCCCGTTTTCCCCGTCAGCTCCACGAGGATCCCTGACAGCTTACGATCCTGCAGGTAAATATCGTTTGGCCATTTCACGCGAACCTGTTCGGCCCCGAGTTGCTGCAGCACTTCAGCGATCACAATACCAATCACCAGGCTTAGGCCAATCGCCGCTGCCGGGCCCTGCTCCAGACGCCAGTACATCGAGAGATAGAGATTCGCACCAAAGGGGGAAAACCATTTTCTGCCTCGCCGGCCTCGCCCTGCCTGCTGATATTCAGCTACGCAGGCATCGCCGGACGTCAGTTCATCCAGTCTGTCCAGCAAATACTGGTTAGTGGAGTCGATTACCGGAAGGACAGTCACGCGACCGTGCTCTATCTGTTGGGAGATCTTTTTCTCATCCAACAGATGAATGGGCTCTGGCAGGCTGTACCCCTTGCCCGGCACGGTAAACACATCGACGCCCCAGTCGCGTAACGTCTGGATATGCTTATTAATCGCCGCCCGGCTCATGCCTAACTGCTCGCCAAGCTGTTCACCTGAGTGAAACTCACCATCAGCAAGGATAGAAATTAGCGTTAAAGGGATAGTATGGTCTTTCACGCAATGCTCTCCTCTGCGTTGACTTCACCATGCGCTCCAATGAAGCGCACCTCGGGCTGAAGCCATACATTGAATTTTGCCCCCACCTGCTGGCGAACGTAATGGGCTAGCTTTATCACATCCTCGCTGGTCGCTTGATCTTCATTAATCAATACCAGCGCCTGCTGTCGATGCACGGCCGCGCCGCCGATGCGTTTTCCTTTGAGCTGACATTGATCGATTAGCCAGCCAGCGGCCAGCTTGACGCTGCCGTTTGCCTGCGGATAGTGCGGTGCATGAGGGAACTGCGCCAGCAGCGCTTCAGCAACCTGAGCGCTGACGATCGGGTTCTTAAAAAAGCTGCCAGCATTACCGTTAATCTTTGGATCCGGCAATTTAGTCATGCGCATATGACAGACCGCATCGAATACCTGCTGCGGGGTGACTGTCTGCGGATCGAGACGTGTTAAATCACCGTAGCTCAGCACAGGTCGCCACGCTTTCTCTAACGCTAAGCCAATCGCGACGATGGCGTAGCGGTCCTGATATTCATGTTTAAAGATGCTGTCGCGATAGCCGAAACGGCATTCCGCTGCGGAAAGGCGTTGTTTACGTCCCGTTTCCAGCTCGATGCAGTCAACATATTCGCAGACCCGCTGCAATTCGACGCCGTAGGCGCCAATATTCTGGATCGGTGAGGATCCTGCGCAGCCAGGGATTAATGCCAGATTTTCCAGACCAGGCATCGCATGCTGTAGCGTGAACTGCACCAGTTGATGCCAGTTTTCGCCGGCACCGACGTTCAAGCGCCAGGCATCCGGGGTTTCGCTCACCTCGATCCCCATAATCCGGTTGAGGATCACCGTACCGGCATAGTCGTTCAGAAACAGGACGTTACTGCCTTCCCCAAGGATTAGCGTGGGTTCGCCAGCCGCGACAGCGGTTTGCCAGGCGCTTAGCAACTGTTGCTCAGTTTCGGCGCGTACTATCGTATTGGCGGATCGCTCAATGCCAAAGGTATTCCAGGGTTTGAGGGAGTGATTCATAGTGGCTTCCTGATGCAAAATCGGCGTTAGTTTACCGTATCTGGCGGGGGAAGGCTTGCCTGATTACAGAGGCAATAATATTGCGGAGCGTTACCAGTGGTGAGTGGTGTACCGGGCCGGGCTACAGAACCCGCAAGGCCCCTGGCCCCGGTAAGCGCAGCGCCACCGGGGAGGCATGCCGGCACCCTCCCCGGATGACATAAACGCAAAAAAGCTCAGTCTTTCGACTGAGCTTTCTGCTTTATTTGATGCCTGGCAGTTCCCTACTCTCACATGGGG
>NZ_JBEAFZ010000050.1:0-4601 GCF_040062415.1 Klebsiella sp. GG_Kp173 | reverse complement strand
CAAGGCCCGAGAGTCGGGTGATGGTTTCCTGCAGCATGGAGTTCTGCCCGAACAGACGGAGGAACTGTTTCGGGTAAAGCTCGCGAGACATCGGCCAGAGACGACTGCCGGTACCACCAGCCATAATTACAGGAAGTAACATAATGAAATCCTTAAATAAATAATTGCTTTATTTTACTATCAGTCAATCGACCGTCGGGGGAATGGCCTTTTTCAGGCACGCTACCGCCATTGGCTGTCGCAACCAAAATGCGTACTGCTCCCGTGCTTTAGGCTAAACGCCACCCTCTTTCGCTTCAGGCTGTCGGCTGAACGTTCACTCAGCGGCCTGAAAAGCCAGCCTGACGGAACGGGTGTCCTGAAAACCTAAAAGCAGAGATATACCTTCAGGCATATCTCTGCTTTTAACATGCATCTTCCCTCACCTGGCCGCGAAATGCCCCACACTTTCCGCATTTGCCGCCGGGTTAACCATCAGGACTTTCTCATTTACGCAGGGCAAAACGCACGCGCTTGCCGCCACCGAAGAAAACGAAACCGGCGGTTTACCGATGCCAGTAACCGTCATAGAGGAGCATTCACGATAAAGGGAAAGATGAGAAGAGACATCGTCTTCGCCGCTGAGGAGACAACGCGCTTGCGGGCCTGGTTGCCCTTTGCACATGGCGACGGCGCTACGTTCCGACAGGTGGGATAAACGACTCATGCTCTACAATGCACATTCCACTAAGAAAATCGTCCGCAGATTATAGCGCTGGTCGCGGGGAATAAAAATAAAAAAGCCTACTGATTAATGGATTACTCAAATAATACACATCTTAAACATTTGCTAAACAAAAAGATCAACATTAAGCAATTGATATTTAAGGTAAAAAATGCAAACTCGACGAGAATTTTGCCCATTTGCTAAATGATCCGCCGACCAAAAATATAACTTTAAACAAAATTACGCCGTGCCTGAGGGTATTGACTGCCTTCATGGTATCGCCACGAATCGCTAAGCCGCTGACCAGTCACAAGGTTATTATTCGACAGCTAACGGTCAAATGAGAAACGTTGTTATTTATCAGCCTTTGCCACCACGGTTTTGTCAGAAAAAACGCCTTTCAGTTCACGCCTGGCGGAATAGACGCGGCAAAGCAAGTGATCCCAACCGCAAGCCAGTGTAAAATCGGCACTTATGTAGAACGGGATATCCACACCCCGGAGGAAAAATATGAAGTTTTTGGTCACTGGTGCAGCAGGTTTTATCGGCTTTCATATCGCGCAGCGCCTGCTGGATGAAGGGCATAATGTTGTCGGGATCGACAACATGAATGACTATTATGACGTCAGCCTGAAGCAGGCTCGCCTGGATCGTCTGGCATCTCCGGCATTTCATTTCCAGCAGCTGGATCTTGCTGACCGTGAGGGGATGGCGACGCTGTTCGCCGCAGAACAGTTTGACCGCGTGATCCACCTTGCGGCCCAGGCGGGCGTGCGCTATTCGCTGGAAAACCCCTATGCCTACGCTGACGCTAACCTGATGGGGTATCTGAACATTCTGGAAGGCTGTCGTCATACCAAAGTAAAACACCTGGTGTACGCCTCCTCCAGTTCGGTTTACGGCCTTAACCGCAAAATGCCGTTCTCCACGGAGGATTCCGTCGATCATCCGGTCTCCCTGTATGCCGCCACCAAGAAAGCCAATGAGCTGATGGCGCATACCTATTCCCATCTGTACGGCATCCCGACTACCGGCCTGCGCTTCTTTACGGTCTATGGTCCGTGGGGACGCCCGGATATGGCGCTGTTCAAGTTCACGAAAGCGATGCTGGAAGGGAAAAGTATTGACGTTTACAACTACGGCAAAATGAAGCGCGACTTCACCTACATCGACGACATCGTCGAGGCAGTGGTGCGCGTTCAGGATGTGATCCCGCAGGCCAATGCTGACTGGACCGTTGAGAACGGTTCCCCGGCGACCAGCTCAGCGCCGTATCGGGTCTATAACATTGGCAACAGCTCGCCGGTGGAACTGATGGACTACATCACCGCTCTGGAAGAGGCGCTGGGGATGGAAGCAAAGAAAAATATGATGCCGATTCAGCCGGGCGATGTGCTGGACACCAGCGCAGACACCCAGCCGCTGTATGACCTGGTGGGTTTCAAGCCACAGACGTCAGTGAAGGAAGGGGTGAAAAACTTCGTCGAGTGGTATAAGGATTACTATCAGATCTAACCTGTCTCTGCCCTGCCGCGATCAGCTGATTGCGGCAATTGATAAACCTCCCGTATTCCCTTCATTGATCATTCATTTCTTTACCCGAGCCTGGCACAGGCTATACTTTTTTGTGCTAAAGAATAATTTTTACTGGTTTTAACGACGGTGCTGAAACCAGTTTCATCTACCCGCCAGCGAAAAAGCCAACAACTTTAAGCCTGGTTCCCTGCAGTCACTATTTTCAATACTATTTTTAATGGCTCCTTCAGCATTTTCTCCTGATAAATAAAAGACATTACTTTCTGTAGGAATTTTCTTAAGAACAGGATATGTTAGAGATCGCAATACAGCACCTTCCACGCTGATATATTGCTTAACTTGCTAATGATTCAACCAACTAAAGCTGTGGTAGATATTATGGAAAACCTGTTTTTCTTAGTGGTGGCTGCCATACTACTTGCTGTGTCGGTTTTCTTTTTAATTTCATATCTGAAAGACAGAAAGAAAACCAAACTGACGTTTAATAAACGCAAGTGGTAAGGCCCACTCCATATTGCAATTAGATTAAGAAAATATTAAGAGATAAAAAAATGATATGACAGAATGACCGTTCATTCTGCGTTTTGGCGTGGCCTTAAGGCAAGAAAAAATAACGTTACTCACGCCCTGTTCCTCATATTTCCCCAGGGCATAAATAACAAAAGCCTGCGTTGCAGGCTTTGTTTTACCTCCCGGCGCTTATCTCCGGCATCTACATCACAGTGACGGTAGCTCTTCACAAGGTAAGTTTAACTTATCGGACCTGTTTTCAACCCGCAACGGCTTTTGAGCAGGATCGTAATGTCCATCACAATTTATTGAGGTTAATCTGAATGTGCGAGAAATACGCGCAGTGAGGAATATAGCGGGGAGATAAAGAAGCATACTGGCGGCGAGGAGCCGCCAGTGTCAGACAGGCAGGATTAATCGTTACCAAACAGATCGCGGGTGTATACCTTGTCCGCCACATCCGCCAGCTCTTCCGCCATACGGTTAGAGATAATCACATCCGCCTCTTGTTTGAAGGCATCCAGGTCGCGCACTACGCGGGAGTTAAAGAACTCATCTTCCTGCATTACCGGTTCATAGATAATAACCGGAATACCTTTTGCCTTGATGCGCTTCATAATGCCCTGAATAGAAGAGGCACGGAAGTTGTCCGAACCACTTTTCATGATCAGGCGATACACACCCACCACTTTCGGCTTACGGGCAAGAATAGAATCCGCGATAAAGTCTTTACGGGTACGGTTAGCATCTACGATAGCCGCGATGATATTGTTCGGGACCGATTCGTAGTTCGCCAGCAACTGCTTGGTATCTTTCGGCAGGCAGTAGCCGCCATAGCCAAAGGACGGGTTGTTATAGTGGTTGCCGATACGCGGATCCAGGCATACCCCTTCGATAATCTGCTTGCTGTTCAGCCCCTGGCTTTCAGCATAGCTGTCAAGCTCATTGAAATAGGCAACGCGCAGCGCCAGATAGGTGTTCGCGAACAGTTTGATCGCTTCCGCTTCAGTGGAGTCGGTAAACAGGGTCGGGATATCCTGCTTAATCGCGCCTTCTTTCAACAGGTCTGCGAAACGTTCGGCACGTGCAGAGCGCTCACCAATGACAATGCGCGACGGGTGCAGGTTGTCGTACAGCGCACGGCCTTCACGCAGGAACTCAGGAGAGAAAATAACATTATCAATCCCTAAACGTTCTTTGATGTCGCGGGTGAACCCCACCGGGATGGTCGATTTGATGATCATCACCGCGTTCGGGTTGATCTCTGTGACATCGCGAATAACCGCTTCCACTGTAGAGGTGTTGAAGTAGTTGGTTTTGGGATCATAATCGGTCGGCGTCGCAATGATCACGTAGTCGGCATTACGGTATGCGTCGTGCTTATCCGTGGTGGCACGGAAATTTAACGGTTTTTCTGCCAGATATTCCTGAATTTCTTTATCGACAATCGGAGAGATCTTCTGGTTAAGCATATCCACTTTGGCCTGTACGATATCCAGGGCAACCACTTCGTGGTTTTGCGCAATCAGGACACCGTTCGATAAACCAACATAACCTGTACCGGAAATAGTAATTTTCATGAGATTACACTTTAATCAGTTAACTGGATAATGGCGGATAGCCACGAAATTAAATAATGCTGTGGGCGGTTTTACGCTTTGACCAGTTGGATGTCAAGAATAAGCCATAAGGTCAATAATACGATTAAAATGTGACCCTATGGCTTCCATTATGGATAATGCATTACTTGAGAAGAGCTAAAATCTCTTCGGTTTTTGCATTCATTAACGCCGTATCCGCTCTGGACTCCACGTTCAGACGCACCACCGGCTCCGTGTTGGACGTGCGC
>NZ_JBEAFZ010000049.1:0-4816 GCF_040062415.1 Klebsiella sp. GG_Kp173 | reverse complement strand
AACCTGCGACCAATTGATTAAAAGTCAACTGCTCTACCAACTGAGCTAACGACCCGAAGTGGTGGGTGATGACGGGATCGAACCGCCGACCCCCTCCTTGTAAGGGAGGTGCTCTCCCAGCTGAGCTAATCACCCACTTCGGTACTTCACATTTTGACAGAAAATCCAGCTGGCGAGAAATTGGTGGGTGATGACGGGATCGAACCGCCGACCCCCTCCTTGTAAGGGAGGTGCTCTCCCAGCTGAGCTAATCACCCACTTCTCAATTTTCTGTTCTACACGGCGGAGACTACGTTAAGTAGTGGTGGGTGATGACGGGTTCGAACCGCCGACCCCCTCCTTGTAAGGGAGGTGCTCTCCCAGCTGAGCTAATCACCCCCGCTGTGTGGAGTCGCATTATAGGGAGAGTTGAAAATGAGTCAACGCCTTTTCTAAAGAATTCGTTCGTTCGTCGTAAAATTAAACAAAGCGATCGTAAAACCGGCGTCATAGCATGATTTATAAACAAAAATGGCAAAGCGCGACGTTCCGACGGGAACAACATTGAGGAATCAGCCCACGGTGTTAGAATATTGACCCATAATTTCCACCGGACATTGCCGTCTATCGGCATCTTTATTAAACGTAAGGCCAATTCATGAAAATCAAAACTCGCTTCGCGCCAAGCCCAACCGGCTATCTGCACGTTGGCGGTGCGCGTACTGCTCTCTATTCCTGGCTTTTTGCCCGTAACCACGGCGGTGAGTTTGTACTGCGTATTGAAGACACCGATCTCGAACGCTCCACCCCGGAAGCAATTGAAGCCATCATGGATGGCATGAACTGGCTGAATCTGCAATGGGACGAAGGTCCCTATTACCAGACCAAACGTTTCGATCGTTATAACAACGTGATCGATGAGATGCTGGAAGCCGGTACCGCTTATAAATGCTATTGCTCGAAAGAGCGTCTGGAAGCGTTGCGCGAAGAGCAGATGGCGAACGGTGAGAAGCCGCGTTACGATGGCCGCTGCCGCCATAGCCACGAGCATCATGCCGACGATGAGCCGTGCGTGGTGCGTTTCGCCAACCCGCAGGAAGGGTCAGTTATTTTTGACGATCAGATCCGCGGACCTATCGAGTTCAGCAACCAGGAGCTGGACGATCTGATCATTCGCCGTACCGATGGTTCCCCGACCTACAACTTCTGCGTCGTCGTGGATGACTGGGACATGGCGATCACCCACGTGATCCGTGGTGAAGATCATATCAATAACACGCCGCGCCAGATCAACATCCTTAAAGCGCTGAACGCGCCGGTGCCGGTATACGCGCACGTATCGATGATTAACGGCGACGATGGCAAGAAACTCTCCAAGCGCCACGGGGCGGTCAGCGTGATGCAGTATCGCGACGATGGCTACCTGCCGGAAGCGTTGCTTAACTATCTGGTGCGTCTGGGCTGGTCCCATGGCGATCAGGAGATCTTCACCCGCGAAGAGATGATCGAGTTCTTCTCGCTGGGGGCGGTCAGCAAATCTGCCAGTGCGTTCAACACCGACAAGCTGCTGTGGCTGAACCATCATTACATCAATACGCTGCCGGCGGAGTATGTGGCGACCCATCTGCAGTGGCATATCGAGCAGGAAAATATCGATACCCGCAACGGTCCGCAGCTGGCCGAGTTGGTGAAGCTGCTGGGCGAGCGTTGCAAAACGCTGAAAGAGATTGCCCAGAGCTGCCGCTACTTCTATGAAGAGTTCGCTGAGTTCGACGCCGACGCGGCGAAGAAACATTTGCGTCCGGTAGCGCGTCAGCCGCTGGAAGTCGTACGCGACAAGCTGGCGGCGATTAGCGACTGGACGTCGGAAAACGTCCACCACGCGATTCAGGCAACCGCTGATGAGCTGGAAGTGGGCATGGGTAAAGTCGGTATGCCGCTGCGCGTGGCCGTTACCGGTGCTGGGCAGTCTCCTGCGCTTGACGTAACCGTCCATGCAATCGGCAAGTCCCGTAGCGTAGAGCGTATCAATAAAGCGCTGGCTTTTATCGCTGAGCGCGAAGGCCAGGCGTCCTGACGGGGACGTAGATGATATAACGGCAGGATATAATCCTGCCGTTTTTTTTGTCTGTTACGCCGGGCTGGCGATGCCGAGGCGGGCAAGAAAACCGCTAATCCCTTCCCGGGCCAGCAGGTCGCGGAGCTGCAGCTGTTCTGCCGGAGTCATCAGTTGCAGGGTTTCTGTGATTTGCCGCCAGATCGCGTCCGCCTCATTGACCAGGTAAGCGCCTGGCGATTCCGCGAGATGATTGTCGCTAAACAGATGGCGTCTGGCGGGAATGTTAGTCAAAAACTCACGCACCGGTTGGTCGATGACCACCAGTCGCGCTCGTCCCCCTTTAACGCCGGGTATCGCTTCTGTGCGCCATTTCTTCTCCCGAACCCAGCGATTGATCGTTTGTCTGGCCAGCCCCAGGCAGTCGGCAAGCTCTGCGGGCGTCATTTTATCTTTTAGTTTCATCATGGTTTACCGATCGCGGATCCCTAACCGAAGCAGTAACCCGGTGATCCCCTCGCGCAGCAACAGCGACATAAGCTGCTTCTGCTCGCTGGGGGTGAGTTCTTTACAGAGGGTCAGCAGCAGCGATTCCAGATCGCTGTCGTGGGGAGAATAGGTGCCGGGCGTCTCCGCCACGCGCTGGGCGCTGCGGATAAACTCCCTGACTTGCTCATTGACATGGACCAGGCGCGCCTTGCCGCCCTGGACGCCAGGCCGCGGAGAGGTCTGCCAGCCTTCTTTCCGCACCCACTTATTGATAGTTTGCCGACTGTAGCCGGTCAGATGGGCGATTTCTTCAGGTGTCATTCGTTCCTTGAGCATACTATTTCCTGAGTAAATGTATGGGAATTAGCTGTCCATGTTATAGCATCCTTTTACTGGAAAAGGTGACCTGTTTAACTTCTGGCTGCGATAAGGCTCGCAATGTCAGCAGGTTGCCTGCTTTTTCAGCGATTGAATCGAGAAGGATAATTTTGCCGTTGACACCTGAGCGAGGAATTCATATTATGCCGCCCGTCAACACGACACGCTTTACATTACGGGGCTATAGCTCAGCTGGGAGAGCGCTTGCATGGCATGCAAGAGGTCAGCGGTTCGATCCCGCTTAGCTCCACCAAATTCTGCACCCAGCGGATTTGGTTCGTAAAGAGGTCCTGTGGGGCTATAGCTCAGCTGGGAGAGCGCTTGCATGGCATGCAAGAGGTCAGCGGTTCGATCCCGCTTAGCTCCACCAAAATTCAGAACCCTCGCTTCGGCGGGGGTTTTTGTTTTTATCTATTTTCATGTAAAGCATTTTCTGCTTAAGTCAGTTAATCTCCAGCAATTAAAATCGAAAGTAATTTCAGACTTTTTCCTGATAAATCACCTTGCCTGCCCTAAATAAGCAACATAACATTTCCCCCATTAAACGTAATGAGGTTGCCGGAGTTTTAATTAACAATAATGGTTGATAAAATTAACATTAATATCAAAAAAACTCTGTTGGCCTTTATCGTCTGTTTAGTCGCTATTCCGCTGGCTCGTTTTATTTCACCGCAAACGGTTATTGATGGCAATCTTATTTATATTGCCTGGCTGCCCATTAGCGTGATGTTTTCTGTTATTTTTATCTTTGGCCGCTATGCGATTGCGCCATTAATCCTCGCATTTGCCATCACCAATTGCTTTCTTATTAAATTAACGCTACCGCAGGCGCTTATCTTACTCTTTTGTCAGCTCTTTGCGGTGTTCTTCTCCTGCGCTATTCTAAGACTGATGGTGGGTAAGCGCTGGCGCTGTGGCCCGACGGCAAAACATATGGGAGCGCGGATCTTCTGGGGCGGCTTCTTCGCGCCGGTGCTGCTGAAACTCACCATGTACCTTGCCGGGCAATATTTTGCTTTTCCCTTATCTATTACCAGCTATTTTGGCAGTATGCCATTGATTTATACCGTAATAGATATTCAAAGTTTAATCAGCGCGGCATTAATTTTTACCACTTTTTTATATTATCCAATGCGGATGATTATCAATCCACGCTACGCCCGACGTTTCTGGCGGCAGGAATGTTTACCGTGGCTGGCAGCAAAATATCGTTCCTTTACGCTATATTGGTTTATTGCGCTGGCGGTGATATTAACGCTATTGTGTGCGCCGTATCAGTCTGAATTTATTGCCGGTTATTTAGTTCCGGTGATTTTTATCGTCTACTTTATCGGGATTAGCCGAATTGGTCATGCGCTGCTGCGTATTTCATGGTCGGTCTCGGCTTTTTTACTGGTGGTGTATAACAAAAACTTTCTCCAGGGCGTCCAAAGCGAGTATTCATTATCCTTTGTGCTCTCAGTGCTGATCTCCTTTACTATCTGTTTGTTTTATATGGCAGACACCTATGCCCGTAGCGACCGCAATAAACGCCGCTGGCGTAGTCAGGCGGAAGAAGATCCGCTGACTGGCTTGCCTAACCTGCGCGCGCTGGAGAGCCATTTACAGAGCTGTCCGCAGCAGGTTATCTGCAGCCTGCGTATTCATAATCTCGACTTTCTCAGCAGGCATTATGGCCTGATGATGGGGGTGGACTGTAAACGGCAGATTATTCGGGCGTTGCAACCGCTGCTGGGGGCGACGGATAAAGTTTTCCAGGTGCCGGGCAGCGAACTGATCCTCGTGCTTGACGGACCGGAGCCTTCGTCCCGTTTGCACCATATGGTCGCGGTTCTCAACCACAAAAAATTCAGCTGGCACAATCAGCCGTTGGATCTGGAGTTTGGCGCGGCCTGGGGCCGCGCCGCCGGTCAG
>NZ_JBEAFZ010000048.1:0-5126 GCF_040062415.1 Klebsiella sp. GG_Kp173 | reverse complement strand
GGCCAGTAATGGGTTAAGTGATAACAGGTGTCTGGAAATATAGGGGCAAATCCAACTTGTTGTTATTTAAAACAAAAAACATTATATATCAATCGATTATATGGCGAGACTAAAAACTAGTCGCAAGAATGGCACTAAACAAGCCTATATCAGATAACAGCCCTCTTTTGTCAGAGGGCTTTTTTGCAGCCAGTAGACACGGTGAAATCCTCGCTAGAGGATTCACCGTGTCTGGTTCGGGGGAATGGTGCGCATTTTTCGCACGCAATGCTCGCCGCAGCAAGAGGTCCTTAAGGTGGTGTGCAAGGAAGTATCAATAGATTGGCTGCATTACTGCAGCTTACTACTGAGGGAAGGCTGACGCTACTGGCAAAGGATCTTCTTGAGATCATCTTTTTCTGCGGGTAATCTCTTTCTCTAGAAACGAAAAAACCGCCTTGGCGGGCGGTTTTTTTGAAGGTTCCAAGAGTTGGCGCTCTTTGAACCGAGGTAACTGGCTAGTTAGAGGAGCGCAGTCACCAAAACTGTTCGTTTAGTTTAGCCTTAACTGGCGCATAACTTCAAGACTATCTCCTCTAAATCAGTTACCAGTGGCTGCTGCCAGTGGCGCATTTGCATGTCTTTCCGGGTTGGACTCAAGACGATAGTTACCGGATAAGGCGCAGCAGTCGGACTGAACGGGGGGTTCGTGCATACAGTCCAGCTTGGAGCGAACTGCCTTCCCGGAACTGAGTGTCAGGCGTGGAATGAGATAAACGCGGCCATAACAGCGGAATGACACCGGTAAACCGAAAGGCAGGAACAGGAGAGCGCACGAGGGAGCTACCAGGGGGAAACGCCTGGGATCTTTATAGTCCTGTCGGGTTTCGCCACCGCTGATTTGAGCGTCAGATTCTGTGATGCTTGTCAGGGGGGCGGAGCCTATGGAAAAACGGCAGCGGCGCATTCTTTTGCTGCCCCGCTTGTCATGCCGTATGTCTTTGCTCTTATCCGTGTGCAGGTAACGCCCGCCGCAGCCGAACGGCAGGAGCGGCAGCGACTGAGTGAGCGAGGAGGCGTCATATCCCCGGGCTTCCATTTTCTCCCGTACGCCCCGCCGCTGCACTTTCCTCTGTCACATGAAGCACTTTCATAACGTGTTACTCCACCGTAGCATATTGAGCCCGTATACACTCCGCACGTGCTATTTGACTGGTTCAGGGCTGCGCCCCGAAACCCGCTAACAACCTCTCAGCTACTGGATATCACCCCATGCCATCTGAATATGATGAACAACTGGATTCGACTGATACGCAGCTTCCCGGCGAATATGACCTTTTTGATTTAATGGCGCAGGTTACTGAAGAGAACCTGCACGCCCCTGTGGATTCCGGGCCACCTGTCGGCCGGGAAGCGTTATAGCTTTTTCGCTTGCTCGCGTACGTGGTAATACGCCGGTATTACATTTTATTTCTTTATTTTCATGTGGTTACAGGTGATTGTAATACGTTGCGTATTACATAAATAAACGGAGATTTCAATTTTTACCTTTTAATTCATGCAGTTGCGATGAAAATCGCGGCTGCGTTAGGTGTATGACCATTTAAGGGCCAAAATATTATCATTCTGGCCGGGTGATCTGCGGAGGTTAAGGGGCGTCGGTGACAAAAAAACGTCATTAACGACCTCGTTCATGCTCGCATGAACGGATTATTTTTCCGGACTACAGGTAAACTACAGAAAGACTACAAAAGCTGATGACTTAATCCTGATTTTTAGTGCGATGACTACAGATAAACTACAAAATAACTACAGGATTACCTCAGATCCGTTCTCTGAACCATTCGTATATCCGACCCCCTTACCGGTTTTACACTGAGCACTGATGCTCTGAGGTCCCTTATGACGAAACAACAGAAAACAGCGCTGAACATGGCTAAATTCATCCAGAATCAGTCTCTGCTCCTGCTGGAGAAGCTTAACGAGCTTGATCTCGATGCTGAGGCCGACCTTTGTGAGAAACTCCACGATGATGCGGAGCATCTTTTCCGTACACTGTCCTCGAGACTGGATGCATTACAGGATGGTAACTGATGGCCAGAGTGTCTATTAGTGAAGCAGCACGGCTTGTTAAGGTTAGTCGCCCTACTATTTACAAGATGATTAACAGTGGTAAGTTAAGTTACACCTCTGTTGTAAAGCACGGGAAGGATATTAAAGTTATTGATACATCAGAGCTTATTAGAGTGTTTGGTTCTCTTGATGGTGTAATCGATGCTGTAAAATATGATGTAAAAAGTGACGCAGAATCTACAGGTATTAACAGCGTTGGTTTACATGATTTACAACATAGAATCGCTTTACTTGAAGCTGAAAACGATGGTCTTAAAGGGGCTGTTAAGGCTCGAGATGAGCATATTGATTCCCTTCGTCAGGCTATGCAGCTTCTGGAGCACAAGCACGAACCTTCTTCACCACCCCATTCCCCGTGGTGGAAATTCTGGAAAAAATCCTGATCCCGCCATGCTTGAGTTTTCCTCTCCGGCCATGCCGGGGCGTTCGTGAACCTTCCCAAAAATCGTCAGATCTCTGAACGCTCCTCACACTAAAAATATCCACACCCCACGCAAAATTAAATTTTTGCAGATAACTCATTAATATCAGTTAGTTGGTTGTTATTAAATTACGCAGTATTACCTTCTGTAAGGTCAATCCAAGTCGTCGGTGATTCGTGTACGACTTGCCGACGACTCGTCATAGAGTCATCGACGACTCACTCCACACTATCAGTAACTTATGACGACTTGACTCTAAAGTCGAATCGTCGATTTGGCGTTTTTATGACCGTGGTGACTCTAGAGTCAAGTCACGAGTCGAATCGCCGGTGAATCGTGTGGTGAGTCGTCCGGCGACTTGCCATAACGTGATTGCCGGCCGTCGACGAACCCGATTCCTGAACGTGCTGAAAACCGGTTTTCCGGCTGCGCCGGCAACGCTTCACGGCCACGCAATAAATTGCGTCCCCGTTCACCGTTTTCGGATGGGAAGAACGCCGGAAACAGGACTTACCCCGGCTGAATGGCGTGAATTTCCGCGCTATGCACTTGCGCGCATACTCATGCATGCCGTAAAAACAGAGCCTGCGCGTTTCTGGCGGGTTTTCGGGTGGTTTGTTGCCTGTTTTGCCGGTTTCCCGTCAGAAACGCCCTGAGGCCGTTTTCGCGGTGCGCGTAAGAAGGGATTATGGTAAATAGGGCGCTATCGCCTAAATACACGACTCATTACTAACATCGCGGTGTATTAATCAACGGGGAGCAGGTCACAGCGACGTAAGTCATGCGAGGAAAAGCATCAGTGAATGGGGTCAGTGACCACCTAGATGGTCACTTCTGAGAAAAAAGTATTTACACAGAATGGTGTACAATCTCTGAGGATTAAATCGCACCTTCCTTAGTAAGCCCCATCCTTTTTAATTACGACACTAACCGTTTTAAATAGTATCGCAATATCATTCCATATTGACCAATTTTTAACATACCAAACGTCAAAATAAATTCTGGTTTCATAGTCAACATCACTGCGCCCACTTACCTGCCAGAGGCCTGTCATTCCTGGTTTGCTAAGTAAGTAGTAACCCACTTCATCATTATAACGTTCAAGCTCTTCAGTTATAATTGGTCGTGGCCCCACTAAACTCATTTCCCCTTTTAGCACATTAAATAATTGAGGTAGTTCATCTAGACTTGTGCGGCGCAAAAATGCACCTATTTTAGTTACGCGCGGGTCATTCCTTAACTTAAAGTTTAAATCCCATTCAGCACGAGCTTCAGGATCATTGGCAAGAACATCAGTCAATACTTCCTTTGAATTAACCACCATTGAACGGAATTTAAGGCATTTAAAAGATTTTCCATTTTTCCCTACCCGCACGTGGCCATAAATCGCAGGCCCACCATCTTTTTTCACTTTACGGCTAATATAAATTAAGACTGGAGAAAGAATAACAATAAGAGCGAGTGACCCAAAAATATCAAAAATCCGCTTTAGTACCCTTGAAGAAACTTTAGCCAGATTTTGTTGAACGCGGAAGATCATTACCTCATGGCTAAAAATAAAGGACATATCAGTGCTATCTAATGGCATGCCACGCAATGTAGGGATGACTGAAACATAACGGTATCCTTTGATCATAAAATTTCTTAACCAAGCGTTGCGTAAGTCAGCTTGGTTCGTTTCAACCGCTACAATGAATTGTGTTTTCTTATCCTGTAGAGCTAACCATTCAGCATCAGGATTAATCACAGGGATCCCTGCGATAGCACTAACTTGTTGGCTATTAGCTTCGCCAGCAATAAAGCCGATTACTGATAAACCTAAATTACGTTCGCTGCTTACGGCATTAAAGGCCTCAACTGCATTTTTTCCACTTCCCAGAATCCATGTTTCACGCCTCCAGAGGCCAACTATATCTAGTAGACGTTTAGTTGTCATGCGCAGTGTTGGCAGTAATATAAATGTAACGATCCAGATAGAAGCCCAGATGACACTTGGGAATAACCAGTCTGTAAAAGCAATAATTGATGTTTCAAAGACCGAGAAAATTACTAAGGTTCGCAAAATTTCTTTCAATTCGAACCAAAATGTTTTACGGTAAAAATAATGCCGCAGGCGGACTGAATACCAGCCGACACAGCCAAGAACAACAATAGCATGCAGCGTGAACCACCCTTCTAGCTGTGTCATCAGCAAGGTATGATTGAAATCTGTAGTACATAAGGCATGGATTCCTAGTACTAAGCCGACCGAAATAGCAAAACTGACTAAGTCAGACAACGCTAGACTTGTACTGACTATGTTATTTTTATGCATATACTTCATTAATATTCATCCTTTAAAATGTATGACAGATGCAAGTCCGAAGTACAACTCTAAGCCGTCTGTCTTAGCTCAGCAAGCACCACCGAGGTGCCAGGACTTAGGTCTGCTCCCTTCGGGATGAACTGCCGAAATCGTCTTGTGCTCACTGAATTCCATCCACATGACCGAGAGTTGCACTTATTATCTGAATTCGCGTTTCATTGTTGATTACTTGTAGACTGACCCCCTGAATCTTCAGACAACCAATATCACTTAAATAAGTGATAGTC
>NZ_JBEAFZ010000047.1:0-6103 GCF_040062415.1 Klebsiella sp. GG_Kp173 | reverse complement strand
AATCTCACTTCGGCGTGCCCCCTCCGAATGGCGCAAAACATTTCGTGGTATGGCATGATAGCACCCGAAGAGAGTCAATTCAGGGTGGTAAATGTGAAACCAGTAACGCTATACGATGTCGCAGAGTATGCCGGTGTCTCTTATCAGACCGTTTCCCGCGTGGTGAACCAGGCCAGCCACGTCTCTGCGAAAACGCGGGAAAAGGTGGAAGCGGCGATGGCGCAGCTGAACTACATTCCCAACCGCGTGGCACAACAACTGGCGGGGAAACAGTCGTTGCTGATTGGCGTTGCTACCTCCAGTCTGGCCCTGCACGCGCCGTCGCAAATTGTCGCGGCGATTAAATCTCGCGCCGATCAACTGGGTGCCAGCGTGGTGGTGTCGATGGTAGAACGAAGCGGCGTCGAAGCCTGTAAAGCGGCGGTGCACAATCTTCTCGCGCAACGCGTCAGTGGGCTGATCATTAACTATCCGCTGGATGACCAGGATGCCATTGCTGTGGAAGCTGCCTGCGCTAATGTTCCGGCGTTATTTCTTGATGTCTCTGACCAGACTCCCATCAACAGTATTATTTTCTCCCATGAAGACGGTACGCGACTGGGCGTGGAGCATCTGGTCGCATTGGGTCACCAGCAAATCGCGCTGTTAGCGGGCCCATTAAGTTCTGTCTCGGCGCGTCTGCGTCTGGCGGGCTGGCATAAATATCTCACTCGCAATCAAATTCATCCGATAGCGGAACGGGAAGGCGACTGGAGTGCCATGTCCGGTTTTCAACAAACCATGCAAATGCTAAATGAGGGCATCGTTCCCACTGCGATGCTGGTTGCCAACGATCAGATGGCGCTGGGCGCAATGCGCGCCATTACCGAGTCCGGGTTGCGCGTTGGTGCGGATATCTCGGTAGTGGGATACGACGATACCGAAGACAGCTCGTGTTATATCCCGCCGTTAACCACCATCAAACAGGATTTTCGCCTGCTGGGGCAAACCAGCGTGGACCGCTTGCTGAAACTCTCTCAGGGCCAGGCGGTGAAGAGCAATCAGCTGTTGCCCGTCTCACTGGTGAAAAGAAAAACCACCCTACCGCCCAATACGCAAACCACCTCTCCCCGCACGTTGGCAGATTCCTTAATGCAGCTGGCACGACAAGTTTCCCGACTTGAAAGCGGGCAGTGAGCGCAACGCAATTAATGTGAGTCAGCTCACTCATTAGGCACCCCAGGCTTTACACTCTATGTGTCCGGCTCGTATGTTATGCAAAAATGTGAGCGGATAACAATTCACGCAGGATACAACTATGACAATGATTACGGATTCACTGGCCGTCGTATTACAACGTCGTGACTGGGAAAACCCTGGCGTTACCCAACTTAATCGCCTTGCGGCACATCCCCCTTTCGCCAGCTGGCGTAATAGCGAAGAGGCTCGCACCGATCGCCCTTCCCAAGAGTCGCGCAGCCTGAATGGTGAATGGCGCTTTGCCTGGTTTCCGGCACCAGAAGCGGTACCAGAAAGCTGGCTGGAGCGCGATCTTCCTGACGCCGATACTGTCATCGTCCCCTCAAACTGGCAGATGCACGGTTACGATGCGCCTATCTACACCAACGTGACCTATCCCATTGCGGTCAATCCGCCGTATGTTCCCACGGAGAATCCGACGGGTTGTTACTCGCTCACATTTAATGTTGATGAAAGCTGGCTACAGGAAGGCCAGACGCGAATTATTTTTGATGGTGTTAACTCGGCGTTTCATTTGTGGTGCAACGGGCGCTGGGTCGGTTACGGACAGGACAGTCGTTTGCCGTCTGAATTTGACCTGAGCGCATTTTTACACGCCGGAGAAAACCGCCTCGCGGTGATGGTGCTGCGCTGGAGTGACGGCAGTTATCTGGAAGATCAGGATATGTGGCGGATGAGCGGCATTTTCCGTGACGTCTCGTTGCTGCATAAACCGAGCACGCAAATCAGCGATTTCCATGTAGCCACTCACTTTAATGATGATTTTAGCCGCGCTGTACTGGAGGCAGACGTTCAGATGTACGGCGAGCTGCGCGATGAGCTGCGGGTGACGGTTTCTTTGTGGCAGGGTGAAACGCAGGTCGCCAGCGGCACCGCGCCTTTCGGCGGTGAAATTATCGATGAGCGTGGTGGTTATGCCGATCACGTCACCCTACGTCTGAACGTCGAAAACCCGAAACTGTGGAGCGCCGAAATCCCGAATCTCTATCGTGCGGTGGTTGAACTGCACACCGCCGACGGCACGCTGATTGAAGCAGAAGCCTGCGATGTCGGTTTCCGCGAGGTGCGGATTGAAAATGGTCTGCTGCTGCTGAACGGCAAGCCGTTGCTGATTCGCGGCGTTAACCGTCACGAGCATCATCCTCTGCATGGTCAGGTCATGGATGAGCAGACGATGGTACAGGATATCCTGCTGATGAAGCAGAACAACTTTAACGCCGTGCGCTGTTCGCATTATCCGAACCATCCGCTGTGGTACACGCTGTGCGACCACTACGGCCTGTATGTGGTGGATGAAGCCAACATTGAAACCCACGGCATGGTGCCAATGAATCGTCTGACCGATGATCCGCGCTGGCTACCCGCGATGAGCGAACGCGTAACGCGAATGGTGCAGCGCGATCGTAATCACCCGAGTGTGATCATCTGGTCGCTGGGGAATGAATCAGGCCACGGCGCTAATCACGACGCACTCTATCGCTGGATCAAATCTGTCGATCCTTCCCGCCCGGTACAGTATGAAGGCGGCGGAGCCGACACCTTCGCAACCGATATTATTTGCCCGATGTACGCGCGCGTGGATGAAGACCAGCCCTTCCCGGCTGTGCCGAAATGGTCCATCAAAAAATGGCTTTCGTTGCCTGGAGAGATGCGCCCGCTGATCCTTTGCGAATACGCCCACGCGATGGGTAACAGTCTTGGCGGCTTCGCTAAATACTGGCAGGCGTTTCGTCAGTACCCCCGTTTACAGGGCGGCTTCGTCTGGGACTGGGTGGATCAGTCGCTGATTAAATATGATGAAAATGGCAATCCGTGGTCGGCTTACGGCGGTGATTTTGGCGATACGCCGAATGATCGCCAGTTCTGCATGAACGGTCTGGTCTTTGCCGACCGCACGCCGCATCCGGCGCTGACGGAAGCAAAACACCAGCAGCAGTTTTTCCAGTTCAGTTTATCCGGGCGAACCATCGAAGTGACCAGCGAATACCTGTTCCGTCATAGCGATAACGAGCTCCTGCACTGGATGGTGGCACTGGATGGCAAGCCGCTGGCAAGCGGTGAAGTGCCTCTGGATGTCGCTCCACAAGGTAAACAGTTGATTGAACTGCCTGGACTACCGCAGCCGAAGAGCGCCGGACAACTCTGGCTAACGGTTCACGTAGTGCAACCGAACGCGACCACATGGTCAGCAGCCGGACACATCAGCGCCTGGCAGCAGTGGCGTCTGGCGGAAAACCTCAGCGTGACACTCCCCTCCGCGCCCCACGCCATCCCGCAACTGACCACCAGCGAAACGGATTTTTGCATCGAGCTGGATAATAAGCGTTGGCAATTTAACCGCCAGTCAGGCTTTCTTTCACAGATGTGGATTGGCGATAAAAAACAACTGCTGACGCCGCTGCGCGATCAGTTCACCCGCGCACCGCTGGATAACGACATTGGCGTAAGTGAAGCGACCCGCATTGACCCTAACGCCTGGGTCGAACGCTGGAAGGCGGCGGGCCATTACCAGGCCGAAGCAGCGTTGTTGCAGTGCACGGCAGATACGCTTGCCGACGCGGTGCTGATTACCACGGTCCACGCGTGGCAGCATCAGGGGAAAACCTTATTTATCAGCCGGAAAACCTACCGGATTGATGGAAGTGGTCAAATGGCGATTACCGTTGATGTTGAAGTGGCGAGCAATACGCCACATCCGGCGCGGATTGGCCTGACCTGCCAGCTGGCGCAGGTAGCAGAGCGGGTAAACTGGCTCGGATTAGGGCCGCAAGAAAACTATCCCGACCGCCTTACTGCGGCCTGTTTTGACCGCTGGGATCTGCCATTGTCAGACATGTATACCCCGTACGTCTTCCCGAGCGAAAACGGTCTGCGCTGCGGGACGCGCGAATTGAATTATGGCCCACACCAGTGGCGCGGCGACTTCCAGTTCAACATCAGCCGCTACAGTCAACAGCAACTGATGGAAACCAGCCATCGCCATCTGCTGCACGCGGAAGAAGGCACATGGCTGAATATCGACGGTTTCCATATGGGGATTGGTGGCGACGACTCCTGGAGCCCGTCAGTGTCGGCGGAATTCCAGCTTAGCGCCGGTAGCTACCATTACCAGTTGCTCTGGTGTCAAAAATAATAATAACCGGGCAGGCCATGTCTGCCCGTATTTCGCGTAAGGAAATCCATTATGTACTATTTAAAAAACACAAACTTTTGGATGTTCGGTTTATTCTTTTTCTTTTACTTTTTTATCATGGGAGCCTACTTCCCGTTTTTCCCGATTTGGCTACATGACATCAACCATATCAGCAAAAGTGATACGGGTATTATTTTTGCCGCTATTTCTCTGTTCTCGCTATTATTCCAACCGCTGTTTGGTCTGCTTTCTGACAAACTCGGGCTGCGCAAATACCTGCTGTGGATTATTACCGGCATGTTAGTGATGTTTGCGCCGTTCTTTATTTTTATCTTCGGGCCACTGTTACAATACAACATTTTAGTAGGATCGATTGTTGGTGGTATTTATCTAGGCTTTTGTTTTAACGCCGGTGCGCCAGCAGTAGAGGCATTTATCGAGAAAGTCAGCCGTCGCAGTAATTTCGAATATGGTCGCGCGCGGATGTTTGGCTGTGTTGGCTGGGCGCTGTGTGCCTCGATTGTCGGCATCATGTTCACCATCAATAATCAGTTTGTTTTCTGGCTGGGTTCTGGCTGTGCATTCATCCTCGCCGTTTTACTCTTTTTCGCCAAAACGGATGCGCCCTCTTCTGCCACGGTTGCCAATGCGGTAGGTGCCAACCATTCGGCATTTAGCCTTAAGCTGGCGCTGGAACTGTTCAGACAGCCAAAACTGTGGTTTTTGTCACTGTATGTTATTGGCGTTTCCTGCACCTACGATGTTTTTGACCAACAGTTTGCTAATTTCTTTACTTCGTTCTTTGCTACCGGTGAACAGGGTACGCGGGTATTTGGCTACGTAACGACAATGGGCGAATTACTTAACGCCTCGATTATGTTTTTTGCGCCACTGATCATTAATCGCATCGGTGGGAAAAACGCCCTGCTGCTGGCTGGCACTATTATGTCAGTACGTATTATTGGCTCATCGTTCGCTACCTCAGCACTGGAAGTGGTTATTCTGAAAACGCTGCATATGTTTGAAGTACCGTTCCTGCTGGTGGGCTGCTTTAAATATATTACCAGCCAGTTTGAAGTGCGTTTTTCAGCGACGATTTATCTGGTCTGTTTCTGCTTCTTTAAGCAACTGGCGATGATTTTTATGTCTATTCTGGCGGGCAATATGTATGAAAGCATCGGTTTCCAGGGCGCTTACCTGGTGCTGGGTCTGGTGGCGCTGGGCTTCACCTTAATTTCCGTGTTCACGCTTAGCGGCCCCGGCCCACTTTCTCTGCTGCGTCGCCAGGTGAATGAAGTCGCTTAAGAAATTAATGTCGGATACGGCGCGAGCGCCTTATCCGACCAACTTATCAGGACGGAATGTTAAAAATGAACATGTCGATGACAGAAAAAATAAAAGCAGGCAAGCTATTTACCGATATGTGCGAAGGCTTACCTGAAAAAAGACTTCGTGGGAAAACATTAATGTATGAGTTCAATCACTCGCATCCATCAGAAGTTGAAAAAAGGGTAATGACTCAAACTTATTGATAGTGTTTTATGTTCAGATAATGCCCAATGACTTTGTCATGCAGCTCCACCGATTTTGAGAGCGACAGCGACTTCCGTCCCAGCCGTGCCAGGTGCTGCCTCAGATTCAGGTTATGCCGCTCAATTCGCTGCGTATATCGCTTGCTGGGTAATGACTCCAACTTACTGATAGTGTTTTATGTTCAGATAATGCCCGATG